>CAYYUE010000009.1:22556-23003 GCA_964474745.1 uncultured Bacteroidaceae bacterium
TTTTGCATACCCAAATCCAACTACTTCCGTAGTAAAAGTAAGCTATCAATTCCAAGAGATCGGAAATAGAATCCTATACATAACCGACATAAATGGAAAAACAATAAAAACCAAAAGTTGCAAAAAAGTATTCGATGAATTTCACATTGATTTTTCAAATCACAACAATGGAATATACTTCCTCAGGCTGTATGAAAATGACAAATTGTTACACCAACATAAAATTATAAAACAATAAATAAGTTCGTTGGAATTATTTTCATAAACAAACATCCATCTATTCCGTATCTTCGTATGGAATAAAGCATATATAGTATCTTTCTAGCACTGTAAAATAATATGATTTCTTCATTTCAAAATCAAAAAAAAATCTTATTTTTGCATTTGGCTTTTCAAGCCCAATACAAGAGAAGTATAAAATAAAGTCAACCATTATAACCCATTTCA
>CAYYUE010000010.1:0-22071 GCA_964474745.1 uncultured Bacteroidaceae bacterium
AATTTGGAAAGTAATAAAGAAATCAACAGTATAAAGTTGAAAAGAATGTAAAAATCTAATTTTTTGATGAATATGTAACCGAAAAAATGTCTAAAAGTTTTAATTTTTAGACTCTATAAGTAACTATTTTTACTTTTTAAAGTGTTGTATATCAAATAATAGTAAGGTTTTTAACTTTTTTTTTAAATCAAAGGAAGCCGAAGCATTTATTATGTGGAAAAATAAATGTACCTTTGCATTCCCAAAAAATGGGGTAAAAAATAGTAATTTAAATATTTAAGAGTATAATATGCCAACAATTCAACAATTAGTTCGTAAAGGACGTCAAAAAATGGAGTATAAAAGTAAATCTCCGGCATTAGATTCTTGTCCGCAACGTAGAGGGGTTTGCACACGTGTATATACTACGACTCCTAAGAAACCAAACTCTGCTATGCGTAAAGTAGCGAGAGTACGTTTGACAAATCAAAAGGAAGTGAATGCATACATTCCGGGAGAAGGCCACAATTTGCAAGAACACTCTATTGTGATGATTAGAGGGGGCCGTGTAAAAGATTTGCCAGGTGTAAGATACCATATTATTCGCGGTGCTTTAGATACATCAGGAGTAGATGGTAGAAAGCAGAGACGTTCGAAATACGGTGCAAAACGTCCAAAACAAACAGCAAAATAAAATAATCATAAATTATAGCTTTTAAATAAGATATGAGAAAAGCAAGACCAAAGAAAAGAATAATTTTACCGGATCCAAAGTTTAATGATACTTTGGTAACCAAATTTGTTAACAACTTAATGTTGGGCGGTAAAAAAACAACAGCATATAAAATTTTTTACGAAGCTATTGATGTAGTATCAGATCGTACAAAAGAAAATGGGTTGGAAGTATGGAAAAAAGCGTTGACAAATGTAACGCCTTCGGTTGAGGTACGCAGCCGTAGAATAGGTGGAGCAACATTTCAAATACCGTCAGAAATACGCCCTGAACGTAAGATGTCGATTGGAATGAAAAACCTTATTGGCTATGCTCGTAAAAGAGGTGAGAAAACAATGGCATTGAAGCTTGCTAGTGAAATTCAAGCAGCTTATAAAGAAGAAGGTACAGCATTCAAACGTAAAGAAGAAACTCATAGAATGGCTGAAGCTAATAAAGCATTTTCTCACTTTAGATTTTAGTTTAGTACATGTACAATAGTGATAGTAAAAGAAATAGTAAGAATAATAATATAAAGATTATAAGATAACCAAAAGAAAATGTCCGATTTAAAGTTTACAAGAAATATAGGAATTATGGCTCACATCGACGCTGGGAAAACAACAACAACCGAGCGTATCTTATTTTATACAGGTAAAAATTATAAGATTGGAGAAACCCACGATGGTTCTGCTACAATGGACTGGATGGCTCAGGAACAGGAAAGGGGTATTACCATTACCTCTGCCGCAACTACGGTATTTTGGAATTATCTGAATAATCAATACAAATACAATATCATAGATACTCCGGGTCACGTCGATTTTACTGTGGAAGTGGAACGTTCATTACGTGTTTTGGATGGTGCTGTAGCATTATTCTGTGCAGTAGGAGGAGTAGAACCACAATCAGAAACTGTTTGGCGTCAAGCTGACAAATATCGTGTGCCAAGAATTGCATTTATCAATAAAATGGATAGAGCAGGAGCTGATTTCTTTTCAGTAGTTTCTCAAATAAAAGAACGATTAGGAACCAATCCTATTCCATTGCAGATCCCTATAGGGCAAGAAGATCTATTTAAAGGAGTCGTTGATTTAATTCAAAATAAAGCTCTTATTTGGGATGAAACATCCAATGGATCTAAATTTTATGAGGTGCCAATGCCTGAGGATTTGAAAGATATTGCAGCAGAATACCGCCAAAAACTTATTGAAGGTGTTGCTGAAGAAGATGATAATTTAATGGCAAAGTTTTTTGACGATCCTAATTCTATTACAGAAGAAGAGATATTGACACAAATTAGGCAAGCTACTTTAGATATGCGTATTACGCCTGTTTTGTGTGGAGCTTCTTTCAAAAATAAAGGAATTCAATCTTTATTGGATGCGGTTGCTTCATTTTTGCCAAGTCCTATGGATATAGAAAAAGTTGATGGTATTAATCCTAAAACAGAGAAGGAAGAAAGTCGTAAAGTTAGCGTAAAAGAACCATTTTCGGCATTAGCATTTAAGATTGCAACTGATCCATACGTAGGGCGAATTTGTTTTTTCCGAGTGTATTCAGGTGTGTTGGAAGCGGGATCTTATGTATACAATGCTTCTACAGGAAAAAAAGAGCGTATTTCTCGTATTATGCAGATGCACGCCAATAAACAAAATCCTGTAGATAAAATTGAAGCAGGAGATATTGGAGCTGCGGTAGGTTTTAAAGATATAAAAACAGGAAATACATTGTGTGATGAAAATCATCCTATTATATTGGAATCAATGAAATTTCCAGAACCTGTAATTGGTATTGCAATAGAACCTAAAACACAAGGTGATATTGATAAAATGAGTAACGCTTTAGTCAAGCTGATAGAAGAAGACCCTACTCTAACTGTTAAAACTGACGAAACTTCTGGACAAACTATTATTAGTGGAATGGGAGAGCTGCATTTGGATATTATATTAGATAGAATGAAGCGTGAGTTTGGCGTTGAAGTAAATCAAGGAGCTCCTCAAGTTGCTTATAAAGAGACTATTACGGGGAGATTCCAGCATAGGGAGGTATATAAGAAACAAACAGGAGGTCGTGGTAAATTTGCCGATATCATTTTTGAAGTAGGGCCTGCAGATGAAGGCATAAAAGGATTACAATTCATTAACGAAGTGAAAGGTGGTAATATCCCCAAAGAATATATTCCAGCTATCGAAAAAGGATTTAAGATTGCTATGAATAATGGTGTACTGGCTGGTTATCCAATGGAGAGCATGAAAGTTCGTATTATAGATGGTTCTTTTCACGCTGTTGATTCAGATGCATTATCTTTTGAATTATGTGCAAAAGTTGGTTTCAAAGAAGCTTGTAAAAAAGCGAAGCCAATGTTATTAGAACCAATTATGAAACTGGAAGTATTGACACCGGATGCTTATTTAGGAGATGTAACAGGCGATTTAAATCGCCGCCGAGGTGTTCTGGAAAACGTAATAGCCAAAGTCGGAGTTCAAGCTATTCAAGCTAAAGTTCCTTTACAACAAATGTTTGGTTATGTAACAGCATTACGTACCATTACATCAGGACGGGCTAACTCTACAATGGAATTTTCAAACTATGCTGAAGTGCCTAAAGATTTATCAGAAAATATTCTAAAGAAAAGTTATTAATAAACGATTTTATAAAAGTCAAAAACCGTGAGTCAAAGAATTAGAATCAAATTAAAATCTTACGATCACAATTTGGTTGATAAGTCAGCTGAAAAGATCGTAAAGACCGTAAAAATGACGGGGGCTGTTGTAAATGGACCGATTCCATTACCAACCAACAAAAAGATTTTTACAGTAAACCGTTCGACTTTCGTCAATAAAAAATCGAGAGAACAATTTGAATTGAGCTCTTACAAAAGATTGATGGATATTTACAGTACATCTGCAAAAACCATTGATGCATTGATGAAATTAGAATTACCGAGTGGTGTTGAAGTAGAAATCAAAGTCTAATTACAAATCAGTTGAGGTTAAATAAAAACATGCTGATTTAAAAACAAAATCTGATTAAACAAAGAAAAATGTCAGGATTATTAGGAAAAAAAGTAGGAATGACCAGTTTGTTTGATGCCTCCGGAAAACAAGTTCCGTGCACAGTAATAGAAGCTGGTCCTTGTGTAGTAACACAAGTAAAAACAGTAGGAAACGATGGCTATGAAGCTATTCAGTTGGCTTTCGGAGAAAAGAAAGAAAGCCATACAACCAAACCTATGCGAGGTCACTTTGCAAAAGCAAATACAACTCCAAAACGGTATATAGCCGAATTTTCTCGTTTTGAAGAAGGTCACAAAAAGAAATTTGGAGAAACTTTAGATGTTACCATATTCGAAGAAGGTGAATTTGTTGACGTAGTAGGAAATTCAAAAGGTAAGGGATTTCAAGGCGTAGTGAAAAGACACGGATTTAGTGGTGTTGGAGATAAAACTCACGGACAACACGACCGTTTAAGAGCGCCTGGTTCTGTAGGTGCATCTTCGTATCCATCACGCCTGTTTAAAGGTTTACGTATGGCAGGACGTACAGGTGGAAAACGTGTGAAAGTTCAAAACCTTCAAATCGTAAAAATTATTTCTGAAAAGAATTTGATATTAGTAAAAGGATCTGTACCAGGACCTAAAGGATCAATTTTAAAACTAGAGAGATGGAGCTAAAAGTATATAATATCAACGGAGGTGAAACAGGAAGGGTCATCACATTAGAAGACTCTGTTTTCGCAGTAAAACCCAATGACCATGCTATTTATTTGGACGTTAAGCAATATTTAGCTAATCAACGCCAGGGTACGCACAAATCAAAAGAGAGAAGTGAAATTAGTGGTTCTACTCGCAAGTTAGGCCGTCAAAAGGGAGGTGGTGGCGCCCGTCGTGGTGACATTAATTCTCCACTTTTAGTTGGAGGTGCTCGTGTTTTTGGACCTAAACCAAGAGATTATCGTTTTAAATTGAATATTAAATTAAAACGATTGGCTCGTCGTTCTGCATTAAGTTATAAAATTGCCGAAAGTAATTTTACAGTAGTAGAAGAATTTACAATGGATGCTCCAAAAACTAAAAAGATGATTGAGATCATGAACAATTTGAAAGTTGCGGAAAAAAAATCGCTTTTTATTTTCTCAGAATCAAATAATTTCGTATCTTTGTCAGCTCGTAATCTTCAAAATGTAAAAGTTGTAAATGTATCTCAATTAAACACTTATGATATCATGAATGCAACAAATGTTGTTGTTTCTGAAGGTTCGATTGCAGAAATTGCCCGTATTTTGGCAACAAATAAATAGCAGTGTAATAAATATTAAGGAATTATAACACAATGAATATTATAGTAAAACCGCTGATAAGTGAAAAAATGACTAAAGCCACAGAAAAATTTTCTAATCGTTATGGCTTTGTTGTTGATAAACGGGCGAATAAAATTGAAATAAAAAAGGCAGTAGAAAGTTTCTATAATGTGAAGGTTGATGATGTTAACACGATCAATTACAAGGGAAAAGTGAAATCACGTTATACGAAAGCTGGATTTTTAACAGGAAAAACTGCAGCCTTTAAGAAAGCTATAGTAACATTAGCAGAAGGTAATACAATAGATTTTTATAGCAATATTTAAGAAGAGAAATGGCTTTAAAAAAATTAAAACCGACAACACCCGGACAACGTCATAAAGTAGTAGTTACTTTTGACGATATTACAGCGTCCAAACCTGAAAAGAGTTTGGTAATGGGTCGTAGCAAATCAGGAGGAAGAAATAATCAAGGTAAAATGACCATGCGCTATTTAGGCGGTGGTCATAAACAAGCTTATCGTTTTATCGATTTCAAAAGAGAAAAAGATGCTATTCCTGCAGTAGTTAAAACTATTGAATATGACCCAAACCGTACTTCTCGCATCGCATTAGTATGTTATGCAGATGGTGAAAAACGCTACATATTGGCTCCGCAAGGATTAAAAGTCGGTCAGACTATTATGTCAGGTAGCGGCATTGCCCCGGAAATAGGCAACACATTAACGTTAAAAGAAATTCCTTTTGGTACGTTAATTCACAATGTAGAATTAAGACCTGGACAAGGTGCAAAAATGGTACGTAGCGCAGGAGCTTATGCTCAACTCATGTCGCGCGATGGAAATTATGCAATTATTAAAATGCCCTCAGGTGAAATGCGAATGATTCTTCAAGCTTGTAAAGCTACAATTGGAGTTGTTTCGAATCCTGAACATAACTTGGAAGTTTCGGGTAAAGCAGGTCGTAGCCGTTGGCTAGGTCGTCGTCCACGTAACCGTGGTGTTGTAATGAATCCAGTAGATCACCCAATGGGTGGTGGAGAAGGCCGTCAATCAGGAGGTCATCCACGTTCACGTAAGGGTATTCCAGCTAAAGGTTACAAAACACGTGCTCCTAAGAAACATTCGAGTAAGTACATTGTAGAAAGAAGAAAGAAATAATAAACGATTAAATTAACTAAAGATGAGTCGTTCTTTAAAGAAAGGTCCGTACATTTTCCATAAACTGGAAAAACGAGTAGTAGAGGCACAAGAAGCAAATAAGAAAGTTACCATTAAAACCTGGTCGAGAGCTTCTATGATATCTCCAGACTTTGTTGGACAAACAATAGCTGTTCATAATGGAAATAAATTCATCCCTGTTTATGTAACCGAAAATATGGTTGGTCATAAATTAGGAGAATTTGCCCCAACGAGAATTTTCCGCGGACATGCCGGACAAAAAGATAAAGGTAATAAATAAAATAATTCGCAGAGATGGGACGTAGAAAACATGATAGTGCCGAAGTGCGCAAAGAGGCCAATAAAACCATATATATGGCAAAGTTGATGAACAATCCAACTTCGCCGAGAAAAACTCGTTTAGTGGCTGACTTAATTCGTGGATTGGATGTAGATAAAGCATTGGGTGTTTTGCAATACAGCCCAAGAGAATCCGCTCCGAAAATGCGTAAACTTTTGTTATCTGCTATTGCTAATTGGCAAGCAAAAAATGAAGGTAAAAGAATTGAAGATAACGAACTTTACATCAAATTAGTAATGGTTGATGGAGGTCGTCAGGTGAAAAGATTGCGCACTGCTCCACAAGGAAGAGGATACAGAATTAGAAAACGTTCTAACCATATTACGATGGTATTAGGAAATAGGTTAGACGAAAAAACAGTATCTGCAGTTCCTCAAAAAGAAGAAGAACAAAATTAGTAAATTCACAAAGAGATAAGCAGAATGGGACAAAAAACTAACCCAATAGGTAACAGATTAGGAATCATCAGAGGCTGGGATTCCAATTGGTATGGTGGCAGAAAGTTCGAACAAAAATTAGTAGAAGATGATAAGATCAGAAAATACTTAAATGTTCGCTTAGCGAAAGCCGGTATATCAAAAATATATATCGAAAGAACCTTAAAACTGTTGACAGTAACAATTAATACTGCGAGACCGGGCTTAATCATTGGAAAAGCAGGATCTGAAGTTGACAAATTAAAAGAAGAATTAAAGAAGTTAACAGGAAAAGAAGTTCAAATTAATATTTCTGAAGTGAAACGCCCTGAAATAGACGCTGTTTTGGTTGCCCAAAATATTGCAAAACAAATTGAAGGACGTGTTCAGTATCGTAGGGCTGTAAAAATGGCGATTGCTTCTACAATGCGAGTAGGTGCGGAAGGGATTAAAGTATCTGTATCAGGTCGTATCGGAGGTGCTGAAATGGCTCGTACTGAACATTACAAAGAGGGAAGAACTCCTTTGCATACCTTACGTGCTGATATTGATTATTCGCAAGCTGAAGCACATACTACTTATGGTAGAATAGGTGTTAAAGTTTGGATTTGCCGAGGACTTATTTATGGAAAAAGAGAATTAGTTCCTTCTACTGTTGGTGGACAACAAAAAGAGAAAAGAACTGCTCCTCATGCTTCCAATCGTCAAGCAGCAGGTTCACGCCCAAAAAGAAATAGAAATAATAAAGGTTAAAAATTTCAATAAAGAAAAGTAACAATGTTACAACCGAAAAAAACAAAGTATAGAAAGCAGCAAAAAGGAAGAATCAAGGGTAATGCTCATAGAGGTCACGAGCTTTCTTTTGGTACTTTTGGTATCAAATCCTTAGAAACCTGTTTTATTACAGGACGTCAAATAGAGGCTGCCCGTCAAGCGGTAACACGTCATATGAAACGTGAAGGACAAATATGGATACGTATATTTCCGGATAAATCAATTACGAAGAAACCAAACGAAGTTCGTATGGGAAAAGGTAAAGGTGCTCCGGAATATTTTGTAGCTCGTATTATGCCCGGTACAATGTTGTTCGAAGCAGAAGGTGTTCCTATGGAAGTTGCTAAAGAAGCATTGCGTTTGGCTGCTCAAAAATTACCTGTTACAACAAAATTCGTTGTAAAGAGAGATTATGTAGAAGAAGCTTAATAAGTAAAAAGAAATGAAGAACCAATTAGTATTAAAAGAGCTTTCGACTGCTGAAGTTCAGGAAAGATTAGATGCGGAGAGATTATTATTGCAAAAAATGAAAATTAATCATGCAATATCTCCTATTGAAAATCCAAACAAAATTAAAGAAAGTAGAAAAATTATTGCCCGTTGCATGACTGAACTTCGTAAGCGAGAAATCGCCGAAAACGGACAAGCAACAAAATAATTAAATTTAATCCAATTTAGAGATGGAAAGAAATTTAAGAAAAGAGAGAATAGGTCTTGTTGTGAGCAATAAAATGGATAAATCCATTGTAATTTTGGTTGAACGTAAAGTAAAACATCCAAAATATGGGAAATTTGTGAAAAAGAGTACCAAATTTATGGCTCATGACGAAAAAAATGAATGCAGCATTGGAGATACTGTAAAAATAATGGAAACAAGACCATTAAGTAAGAACAAATGTTGGAGATTAGTTGAAATAATAGAAAGAGCTAAATAATTATGATACAACAAGAAACAAGATTGGTAGTTGCCGATAATAGTGGTGCAAAAAGTGCACTATGTATAAGAGTGCTTGGAGGTACAAAGAGAAGATATGCTTCGATAGGTGACAAAATCGTCGTTGCTATCAAAGATGCACTGCCTTCTGGCAACGTTAAAAAAGGAGCTGTTTCGAAAGCTGTTGTAGTTCGTACCAAAAAAGAAATAAGACGCCAAGACGGTACTTATATTCGTTTTGATGACAATGCATGTGTATTGTTAACTGCTACTGAAGAAATGCGTGGAACACGTATTTTTGGACCTGTAGCACGCGAGCTGCGTGAAAAGCAATTCATGAAAATTGTTTCATTAGCTCCTGAAGTTTTATAAAGTAATAAATACTTGGAAAAGATATGAAATTGCACGTAAAGAAAGGGGATATGGTTAAAGTTATCGCAGGTGACGATAGAGGAACCATTGCAAAAGTATTAACACTATATCCTGAAAAGAACCGCGCCATTGTAGAAGGAGTTAACGTAATTAAAAAGCATACAAAACCAAATGCTAAAAATACGCAAGGTGGCATAGTAGAAAAAGAAGCTCCTATTCATATTTCGAACCTTATGCTTGTAGAAAACAAAGTAGCTACAAGAATTGGTAGAAGAATTGACGAAAAAACAGATAAATTAGTTCGTTATTCTAAAAAATCAGGGGAGGTGATTAAATAATGGAATATACACCAACATTAAAAGTAAAGTATAAAAAAGAAATTGTTTCTGCTTTAACAAAAGAGTATAGCTATGGAACAGTTATGCAAGTTCCTCGTTTACAAAAAATCACTTTGAATCAGGGACTTGGTAAAGCTGCTATTGCAGATAAAAAAGTCATAGATCAAGGGATTCAAGAAATGACATTGATAACAGGCCAAAAGGCTGTAGCTACCAAATCCAAAAAAGATATTTCTAATTTTAAACTGAGAAAAGGAATGCCTATTGGAGTTCGTGTAACATTGCGTGGAGATAAAATGTACGAATTTTTGGAGCGTTTGATCACTGCTTCTATTCCTCGTGTTAGAGATTTTAGAGGTATCAACGATAAAGGATTTGATGGTAATGGAAATTATACTTTTGGTATATCTGAGCAAATTATCTTTCCTGAAATTGACATTGATAAAATTGGACGTATACAAGGCATGGACATTACTTTTGTAACAACGGCAAAAACCGATAAGGAAGCAATGTCATTATTGAAAGAATTTGGTTTACCATTTAAAAATCAAAAATAAGACGAAATGGCAAAAGAATCAATAAAAGCAAGAGAACGCAAAAGAGAAAGAATGGTAGCTAAGTATGCTGCCAAACATGCTGCTTTAAAGGAAATTGTACGTACAGGAAATCCTGAAGAAGTAGAAAAAGCAGTTGTAGCATTGCAAAAATTACCAAAAAATGCATTACCGGTACGTTTGCATAATCGTTGTAAACTCACCGGACGTCCAAAAGGTTATATGCGTCAATTCGGTATTTCACGTATCAACTTCCGTGAAATGGCTATATCGGGATTAATTCCTGGCGTTAAAAAAGCAAGCTGGTAAAAAGAAAATAAATAAGGCGTTTAACACAAAATAGTAACGAAAATGGTAACAGATCCAATCGCAGATTATTTGACTCGTATGAGAAATGCTATTATGGCAAAACACAGAGTCGTTGAGATACCTGCATCAAATTTAAAGAAAGAAATTACGAAAATTCTTTTTGAAAAAGGATATATCTTGAATTATAAATTTGATGAAGATACCATGCCTCAAACCATCAAAATAGCTTTAAAATATCATCCTGTAACTAAAATTTCGGCCATTACTGCTTTAACCAGAGTGAGTAGTCCTGGGTTACGTAAATACGTAGGTGTAGAAAAAATGCCTCGCGTATTAAATGGATTAGGTATTGCAATAGTTTCTACATCGAAAGGTTTGATGACAGATAAAGAAGCTCGCAGTTTAAATGTGGGTGGAGAAGTATTATGTTACATCAGCTAATTCTAATAAAGAGAGGAGAATAAAAGAAATGTCAAGAATAGGTAAATTACCCATACAATTACCCAAAGGAGTAGAATTATCTGTATCTTCTGAAAATGAAGTAACTGTAAAAGGTCCTCTTGGACAATTAACACAAAAGGTAGATCCATGTGTTTCGTTCTCGATAGAAGAAGGAATGGTGCATTTAGCACGCCAATCCGAAGCAAAAGAACATAAAGCTAAACATGGGTTGTATAGGGCTTTGGTGGTAAATATGGTAAAAGGAGTTTCTGAAGGTTTTAAGTCAGTACAAGAAGTAATTGGTGTGGGTTATAAAGCTCAAGCTAATGAACAAGTATTGGAATTAGCGTTGGGATACTCACACTCTATATTTTTTGAATTACCACAAGAGGTTAAAGTAGAAACTTTAACAGAAAAAGGTAAAAATCCAATCATTACTTTGTCTTCAATGGATAAGCAATTATTGGGTCAAGTTGCAGCAAAAATACGCTCGTTGCGTAAGCCAGAACCTTATAAAGGAAAAGGAATTCGTTTTAAAGGCGAAGTAATACGTAAGAAAGCTGGTAAAGCTGCCGCTAAATAGTATAAAATATTAAAGTACAGATACTAATGGCAACAAGGAAAGATATAAGAAGAACAAAAATTAAGTATAGAATTCGTCATAGAGTGAGCGGAACAGAGTCAATGCCGCGCTTAACTGTATTTAGAAGCAATAAAGAAATATATGCTCAATTAGTTGACGATGTAAAAGGTGTAACACTAGCAGCAGCTTCTTCAGTAGAAAAATCTGTTGAAAAGGGTGGTACTAAAATTGAAATGGCAACAAAAGTCGGTAAATTGATTGCCGAAAAAGCTCTTGCCGCAGGAATTAGTTCTGTGATATTTGACCGTAATGGTTATTTATATCATGGCCGTGTTAAATCGTTGGCTGACGCAGCCAGAGAAGGTGGATTAAAATTCTAAAAGATTATGGCAGACGTAAACGTAAAAAGAGTAAAATCAAGCGAAATCGAATTTAAAGATCGTCTTGTAGCAATAAACAGAGTAACGAAAGTTACTAAAGGAGGTAGAACATTCAGTTTTTCTGCTATTGTTGTTATTGGCAATGAAAATGGAGTTGTAGGTTATGGATTAGGAAAAGCAAAAGAAGTAACTGCAGCTATCCAAAAAGGTGTTGATGATGCTAAGAAAAACCTTATTAAAGTTCCTGTATTGAAAGGAACTGTTCCTCACGAACAAATCGGCAAATATAGTGGCGCAAAAGTATTTTTGAAACCTGCGGCTCCCGGTACTGGAGTTATTGCTGGTGGTGCTATGCGTGCTGTTTTAGAAAGTGTGGGAGTAAAAGATGTGTTAGCCAAATCTAAAGGTTCCTCAAATCCACATAGTGTAGTGAAAGCAACTATCAATGCGTTGTTACAAATGAAAGATCCTTACACAATAGCTCAATTGAGGGGTGTTAACTTGGATAAAGTTTTTAACGGATAATAAACGACGAATACTTAACGAGATGAAGACATTAAGAATTAAACAAATAAGAAGTAAAATTGGTCGTCCGGCACGCCAAAAAAGAACTTTAGAAGCATTGGGATTAAGAAAAATCAATCATGAACGTGAAATTCAAGCTACTCCGCAAGTTTTGGGAATGATTGAGAAAGTAAAGCACTTAATCACAGTAGAAGAAATTTAATTAATACTGTAATTTTATAAAGGAAAAGATATGAATTTAAGTAGTCTTAAACCGGCAGAAGGTTCTGTAAAAAATTCAAAGCGTATTGGTAGAGGCCAAGGATCTGGAAAAGGTGGTACTTCTACACGTGGTCATAAAGGAGCTAAATCCCGCTCTGGTTACTCACGTAAAATTGGATTTGAAGGAGGGCAAATGCCTTTATACAGACGTGTTCCTAAATTCGGTTTTAAAAATATTAACCGTGTTGAATATGTGGGAATCAATATTGATGTATTGAACGATTTAGCAACTGCTAAAAATATTACATCTTTTGATGTGGAAATTTTGAAACAAAACGGTTTACTTTCTTCAAAAGATAAAGTAAAAATCTTAGGTAGAGGTGAGTTAACTACAAAAATAGATGTTACGGCACATGCAATCTCCGAGTCTGCAAGAAAAGCTATCGAAGAAAAAGGTGGAATAGTTACTCTATTAAAACCTAAGACAAACGAAGAAAATAACCAATAATCTATTTTATTTCTATGAAGAGATTGATCACTACAATAAAAAACATTTGGGCTATTGAAGACCTGCGGAAACGAATATTGTACACACTAGGGTTAATATTAGTTTATCGTATTGGTTCGTATGTAGTACTACCCGGTGTTGATCCCAGTCAGTTACATGGCTTACAAAATCAGGCCAAGGATGGTATTATGGGATTGTTGAATATGTTTTCTGGTGGAGCTTTTGCCAATGCTTCCATTTTTGCGTTAGGAATTATGCCATACATTACAGCTTCTATTGTTATACAACTGTTTGTGATGGTTGTTCCTTATTTCCAAAAAATGCAACGTGATGGAGAGAGTGGGCGGCGTAAAATGAATCAAATAACACGTTACTTGACAATTGTTATAACGATGTTTCAAGCTCCTGCATATATTACTAACATGATGTATCAATTAGGTGCTTCATCAACTGCTGTATATCCTTTCGATGGAAGTGCTCCTTCAACATTCTTTTGGATAACGAGTATTATAATACTAACTAGTGGTACTTTATTTGTTATGTGGTTGGGAGAACGTATTACTGATAAAGGTATTGGAAATGGAATCTCATTATTAATTATGGTGGGTATTATAGCTCGATTACCTTTTGCTTTGGTTGGTGAGTTTGGATCTCGAATGGAAGAAGGTGGTGGATTGGTAATGTTTTTAGTTGAAATTGTTATTTTGTTAGTTGTAATATTGCTTTGTATTCTTTTGGTACAAGGAACACGAAAAATACCTGTACAATATGCAAAACGCGTGGTAGGCAACAAGCAATATGGTGGGGTACGTCAGTATATTCCTTTAAAGGTGAATGCAGCTGGAGTAATGCCTATTATTTTTGCTCAGGCAATTATGTTTGTTCCCATCACATTGTTAGGTTTTTCGAATTCTGAATCCGGATTTTTAGCAGCTTTTGCTGATTTCAATGGCTTTTGGTATAATTTTGTGTTTGCAGTTTTAATTATTGCGTTTACATTTTTTTATACAGCTATTGCGATTAACCCGAATCAGATGGCCGATGATATGAAGAAAAATGGTGGATTTATACCTGGAATAAAACCTGGAAAGAAAACTGCAGAATATTTAGAGAGTATTTTATCGAAAATAACTTTGCCGGGATCTATTTTCTTAGCAATAGTAGCTGTATTGCCTGCTTTTGTTAGTTTGTTAGGTGTCAATTCTCAGTTCGCACAATTTTATGGCGGAACATCTTTGCTAATTATGGTCGGAGTCGTTTTAGATACATTACAACAAATAGAAAGCCACTTGTTGATGCGTCATTATGATGGATTGACAAAGACTGGTAGAATTAAAGGTCGTTCTTCAATGTCGGTATCAGCATAATAAAACATCTAGAAATGATACTTCTTAAGACAGCAGAAGAGATAGAATTAATAAGAAAGAGTTCTTTGCTTGTTGGAAAAACATTAGCAGAAGTGGGAAAACATGTAAAACCAGGTGTTACCACTGCCTATCTTGATAAAATTGGAGAACAATATATTAGAGATCATGGGGCAACACCGGTTTTTAAAGGTTATGGAGGGTTTCCATCAGCTTTGTGTATTTCTGTTAATGATGAAGTTGTTCACGGCTTTCCTAGCGATGACAAATTTTTGAAAGAAGGTGATATTGTTTCAATAGATTGTGGTACCAATCTTAATGGCTATATAGGTGATTCTGCTTATACTTTTATGGTTGGAAATGTCGCTCCTGAAGTGTCAATGTTGTTGAGAGTTACGAAAGAAGCATTGTATTTAGGAATAGAGAAATGTATAGAAGGTAATCGATTGGGAGATATTGGGCATGCTATTCAAACTCACGTAGAAAAGAATGGATATACAGTTGTGAGAGAATTGTGTGGGCATGGAGTTGGAAAAAAATTGCACGAAGATCCCAATGTAAGTAATTATGGTCGTCAGGGAACAGGTCCTGTGCTAAAAGTTGGAATGATTTTAGCAATAGAACCTATGATAAATTTAGGTTCAAAGAATATCAAGTTTGTTAATGAGGGTTGGACTGCTGTTACAAAAGATGGAAAACCTTCGGCTCATTTTGAACACGATGTGGCAATAGGACAAGAAAGACCTGATATATTGTCGAGTTTTGAAGAAGTAGAAAAATTATATCAATAATACCAACAAAAAACATTATATGGCAAAGCAATCTTCTATACAATTAGATGGTACAGTTGTTGAATCATTAGGTAATGCAATGTTCCGTGTAGAGTTAGAAAATGGACATGTTATTGTTGCACATATTTCAGGGAAAATGCGTATGCATTACATTAAGATATTGCCTGGCGATAAAGTGCAAATAGAAATGTCTCCTTATGATTTGACCAAAGGAAGAATCACTTATCGACATAAATAAGAATTTAAACAGATAAAATATAAAAAGACAATGAAAGTTAGAGCATCTGTAAAAAAGAGATCCCCAGAATGTAAAATCGTTCGGAGAAAAGGGGTTGTGTATGTAATCAACAAAAAAAATCCTAAGTTTAAACAAAGACAAGGATAATCACTAATTAAATAAGAATAGAAATCAGTTTATGGCAAGAATTGCAGGTATTGATTTACCCAAAAACAAAAGAGGAGAAATAGGTTTAACCTATATTTTCGGCATTGGAAAAAGTACTGCCCAAAGCATTTTAAATGAAGCAGGGATTGATGTAAACAAAAAGGTGCAAGACTGGAGCGATGACGAACAAAATGCTATTCGTAACATTATCAACGAACAGTATAAAGTAGAAGGAGCGTTGCGCTCGGAAATTCAAATGAATATCAAACGATTGATGGACATTGGATGCTACAGAGGAATCAGACATCGTATAGGTTTACCGTTGCGTGGTCAAAGTACTAAAAACAATGCTCGTACTCGTAAGGGTAAAAAGAAAACAATTGCTAACAAGAAGAAGGCACCTAAATAAGATGTAGGTGAAGCCAATTGCGGATCAGATAGTTGAATTAAGGAGCAGTTGGGTAACAAATGGTTAAATAAACACAAAGTTTAAAGAAAATGGCAAAAACTTCAAAACCAACTAAAAAAAGAGTTGTAAAAGTTGAACCAGTAGGAAGAGCGTGTATATCTGCATCTTTCAACAATGTTATTGTTTCGTTGACTAATAATGCCGGTCAAGTGATTTCTTGGTCTTCATCTGGAAAAATGGGTTTCAGAGGATCGAAGAAAAACACTCCGTATGCTGCACAAATGGCTGCGGAAGATTGCGGTAAAGTTGCTTATGATTTGGGCTTACGCAAAGTAAAAGTCTTTGTAAAAGGGCCTGGTTCAGGTAGAGAATCAGCAATCCGTGCAATTAATGGTTGTGGCATTGAAGTAACAGAGATTGTTGATATTACTCCACTTCCACACAATGGTTGTAGACCTCCTAAACGTCGTCGCGTTTAATTGAGGAAATAAATTAAGTTTAAAATTTTATATCTTATTAAAAATGGCAAGATATACTGGACCAAAAAGCAAAATAGCAAGAAAATTTAGAGAACCCATTTTTGGAGCCGATAAAGCTTTTGAAAAGAAAAATTATCCTCCGGGAATGCATGGACAAAATAAACGTCGTGCAAAAGTTTCTGAGTATGGGACTCAGTTACAGGAAAAGCAAAAAGCAAAATATACTTACGGTATTTTGGAAAAACAGTTTAGAAACTTATTCCATGAAGCATCTCGCAGAGGTGGTATTACCGGGGAAGTATTATTGCAATTAATAGAAGCACGCTTAGATAACGTAGTTTATCGTTTGGGAATAGCCCGTTCACGAGCTCAAGCTCGTCAATTGGTGTCTCATCGTCATATTATTGTAAATGGTAATGTAGTTAATATCCCTTCGTATTCATTAAAAGAAGGAGATGTGGTTTCGGTAAGAGAGCGCTCAAAATCGTTGGAAATTATTGTCGATTCATTAGCAGGTCACGCAACTCGTTATTCTTGGTTGGAATGGGATGGATCAAGCATGTCGGGTAAATTTTTGAACTATCCTCAACGAGCCGATATTCCTGAAAACATTAAAGAACAATTGATCGTTGAGTTGTATTCTAAATAATAGCATTTAGTTCCAGCTACGAATGAAATCAAATAAAAATTAGAAACAACGAGAAAGGATAAAAAATGGCAATATTAGCTTTTCAAAAACCTGACAAGGTTATCATGTTAGAATCGGATGAATTTCGTGGAAGATTCGAATTTCGCCCATTAGAACCCGGATATGGTGTAACGATTGGAAATGCTTTAAGACGTATTTTGTTGAATTCATTGGAAGGTTATGCTATTACATCTGCATTTATTGCAGGTATCGAACATGAATTCGATACCATGGAAGGTGTAGTGGAAGATATGACCGATATTATATTGAATTTGAAACAAATCCGTTTTCGTAGACAAATTGAGGATACCGATTCGGAAAAAATATCGTGTACAATTAGTGGACAAAATGTTTTTAAAGCTGGCGATTTGAATAATTTCTTGAACGGATTTCAAGTATTGAATCCTGAGATAGAAATTTGCCACATGGAGCCTTCCGTAACTATTAAAGCAGAATTTCTTATTGAAAAAGGGCGTGGTTATGTGCCAGCCGAAGAAAATAAAAAATCTTCTGATCCGATAGGAGTGATATCAATTGATTCGATACATACTCCAATAAAAAATGTTCAATACGAAATAGAAAATTATCGTGTAGAACAAAAAACGGATTATGAAAGATTGCTTTTTGATATTCAAACAGATGGTTCAGTTCACCCAAAAGAAGCCCTAAAGGAGGCTGCTACTATTTTGATTCAGCATTTTATGCTTTTTTCAGATGAAAGAATCTCGTTGGAAGTAGAACCGAAACAGGTTAACGAAGAATTTGATGAAAATACGCTACATATCCGTCAATTGTTGAAAACAAAATTAATTGATATGGATTTATCTGTACGTGCATTAAATTGTTTGAAAGCCGCTGAAGTGGAAACATTAGGGGAATTAGTAGCTTTTAATAAAGGCGATTTGCTAAAGTTTAGAAACTTCGGTAAAAAATCATTAGCCGAACTCGAAAATTTAGTTGCATCTAAAAATTTGGACTTCGGAATGAATATAGCAAAGTATAAATTAGATAAAGAATAAACAAATGAGACACGGTTGTAAAGTAAATAAATTATCCAGAACTCATGCTCATAGGATAGCCATGCTTTCGAATATGGCTACTTCCTTGATATTGCATAAAAGAGTTGAAACAACCTTAGCCAAAGCTAAAGCGCTAAGAGTTTATGTTGAGCCGCTAATAAACCGTTCAAAAGTGGACTCAACTCATTCTCGCCGTATTGTATTTAGCTATTTACAAAATAAGGAAGCTGTTACAGAATTATTTAGAGAAATATCACAAAAAGTTGTGAATCGTCCTGGGGGGTATACTCGTATTTTGAAAACGAGTATTCGCCATGGAGACAATTCCCAAATGGCTATTATCGAACTTGTCGATTACAATGAAAACATGCTGAAAGAGACAAAACCGACAAAAGCTAAATCAACGCGTAGAAGTCGTACAAAAAAGGCTACAGAAGAGACTATTGTTGAAGAAACACCAAAATCTACAATGCAAGCTGAAACGACTCCTGCTGAAGAACCTAAGGCAGAATAATACAAAAAATAACATCAAGAAAAGCTGTCTTATTAAGATGGCTTTTTTTGTGTATTATTTATTTCTTGAACATACTCCATAAGGTCTATGTTTTGAGAATATATATTAACTTATAAAATATCTGTTATGTCACAAATTATTGGAATAAAAGGAAGACAAATATTGGATTCAAGAGGAAATCCAACAGTCGAAGTTGACGTATTTACTGACCAAGGTGCTTTTGGCCGTGCAGCAGTACCCTCTGGAGCTTCTACTGGTATTCATGAAGCGTGTGAATTGCGCGATGACGATAAATCTGTATTTTTAGGAAAAGGAGTATTAAAAGCTGTTCAAAACGTAAACAATATTTTGAACGAAGAACTTAGAGGAATGTATGTTTCCGAGCAAAAATCTATCGATATGCGAATGATAGAGATAGATGGAACTCCTAATAAAAGTAAATTCGGTGCAAATGCTATTTTAGGTGTTTCATTGGCATGTGCAAAAGCTGCAGCTATGGAAACCAGTCAAGAATTGTACCGTTATATTGGAGGAACAGCAGCTTGTACGTTACCTATTCCCATGATGAATATTTTGAATGGAGGTTCTCACGCAGATAACTCTATCGATTTTCAAGAATTTATGATTATGCCAGTAGGTGCTGTGTCTTTTTCCGATGCTTTGCGTATGGGGGCAGAAGTATTTCATAACCTCCGCAATGTGCTTAAATCGAAAGGAATGTCTACAAATGTTGGAGATGAAGGTGGATTTGCACCGAACTTAGCTTCTAATGAAGAAGCTATTGAGGTGGTGTTGCAGGCTATCGAAAAAGCTGGTTACAGACCTGGCGATGATATTTGTATTGCATTAGATCCTGCTTCTTCAGAATATTATATTGCAGAAGAAGATAAATATCATTTTAAAAAGTCTTCAGGTGAAAAATTGACACCTATAGAAATGGTTGATTTTTGGAAAGAATGGGTGAATAAATATCCTATCATTTCTATCGAGGATGGGATGGCTGAAGATGATTGGAATGGTTGGAAAATATTAACTGATACTATCGGAGACCGTTGTCAACTGGTAGGTGATGATTTGTTTGTAACGAATGTACAACGTTTGCAAATGGGTATTGATAAGAAGGTGGCAAACTCTATTTTGATTAAAGTAAATCAAATTGGTACTTTAACAGAAACTATAGACGCTATCAATTTAGCATATAGAAACGGTTATACGGCGATAGCGAGTCATCGTTCTGGAGAAACTGAAGACACAACTATTGCAGATTTAGCAGTAGCTATGAATACAGGATTGATTAAAACAGGTTCGGCAAGCCGTACAGATAGAATTTGTAAATACAATCAATTGTTACGCATTGAAGAACTCTTAGGAGATCAAGCTATTTATTTGGGTAAGAAATTTAAATATGCTCGATAATCTGTATACCGGGTTTAGGTATTTGAAATAAATATTTGTAAAAAGAGGGTTTCGCAAACATGTGAAACCCTTATTTTAAAATTGAAATGAGGATGAATATAGCAGCGTTAGTGTCGGGAGGAGTTGATAGTTCCGTAGTAGTACATAATTTGAAAGAACAAGGATATGATCCTACGATTTTTTATATTCGAATAGGAATGGAGGACGAAGATGGATATATTGATTGCCCATCAGAAGAAGATATAGAAATAACAACTTATATAGCTAAGAAATATGGTTGTAAATTTGAAATAGTTTCTTTGCATGAAGAATATTGGCAAAATGTGGTGAGTTATACCATAGAGTCTGTAAAACGTGGGTTAACTCCTAATCCTGATATGATGTGTAATAAGATGATTAAATTTGGAAGTTTTGAGCAGAAATGGGGTAAGTTTTTTGACAAAATAGCTACAGGACATTACGCTACTACTACCGAAATAGACAATACTGTTTTTTTATCTACGGCTAAAGATCTGGTTAAAGATCAAACTTATTTTTTAGGACAAATTAATTATATGCAAATTTCAAAACTGATGTTTCCTATTGGACATTTGTTGAAAAGTGAGGTAAGACACATTGCTACTACAGCACATTTACCCAGTGCCGATAGGAAAGATAGTCAAGGAATTTGCTTTTTAGGTAAAATACATTACAATGATTTTATTAAACGGTATTTAGGTGAGCAAAAAGGAAAAATTATTGAGTTTGAAACAGGAAAAATACTAGGTTCTCATAACGGATACTGGTTTCATACTATAGGGCAGCGTAAAGGTTTAGGCCTGGGAGAAGGACCATGGTATGTGATAAAAAAAGATGTTAATGAAAATATACTTTATGTATCACGGGGCTTCGATACTCAAACTCAATATGGGAATGTAGTAAATTTGACGGCTTTCCAATATGTATCAAAGGATATTTGGGGGAATTTCGAATCAATAGATGTGAAGTTTAAAATTCGACACACTCCTCAATTTACGCAAGGGAAAATGACCCGAGTTGGAGACATTTACCGCATAGAGTCCGAGGCTAAAATACAAGGAATTGCATCGGGGCAATTTGGTGTGATATACGACAATGATGCTCGTCTTTGTCTAGGAAGTGGAGTTATTATATAGAAACAGGTTTTAGGTTCTGGAGAAAATAAATGTTTATTTTTCTGTTTTTTTGAATCGAAATTTTGATTCTTCGTGACGAGCTAATCGCTTAATGTTGTTACGATGTGTAATGAGGATAAAAATGCTTACAGCACAAGAAAATATAAATAATACCCATTCAAAATCGAACAATACGTAAGTTGAATAAAAATAGTATATGAAAGGAAATGCAGTAGCTGCGACGATAGATCCGAGTGATATATAATGCCAGATAATAAAAACAATAATAAAAACGAGTAAAACCAATACAAAAATATGAGAATACATCGATATAAGAACTCCTAACATCGTGGCCACACCTTTACCTCCTTTAAAATTTTCATAGATGGGAAATACATGCCCTAAAATAGCACATGCAGCAGCTATAATACAATAGATGTCTAATCCATAATCCACCCAAAAAGGTTCCACAAATAATCGTGCTATATAAATAGCTAACCATCCTTTGAATGCATCAATAATAAAAACTATGATACCGGCTTTCAATCCAAGTACACGGATGGTATTTGTGGCTCCTGCATTTTTGCTTCCCTTGGTACGAATGTCTACATTGTAAAATAATTTTCCAATCCAAATAGACGGGGTTAATGAACCTATTAAGTAACTCAACACGAGTCCAAAAACCATGCATATGATTTCTATAAAACTCATTTCTTTATTTTATTAATTTTGGAAATAAATACAGCATACAACTTAATATATTTATTTTCATCATATTGTGTGAAAATAACGTGTGATACAATACTTCTGATAAGTTTGCAAATATACAACTTTTTTAGATGTTTAAAATATGCAAAGCTTATAATGTATTCATAGCTTAATTGAAATAAATGCAATATCCTAAATTCAAATGATTTAATAGGTACACTTTATATTAGGTATTTTATAATATGATGTTTTAAATTCGATGGCGAATAGATTGTGGAAAAAATATCAAAATTTGAAATATGGATTATATTTGTTTT
>CAYYUE010000011.1:0-22059 GCA_964474745.1 uncultured Bacteroidaceae bacterium
GAAATAACAGAGTGTGAATCAAAAAAATCAACTACTAATGGCATAGAATCAAAATTCAGTGGAAATTTCACTGTTAAAAATGTAAAAAATCCGCAAAGAATAAAGTTAATTCCTAAGAATATTTCTTGTAGGACCATAGAAATAGATACGAATAGAAAGCAAGGTCGTAAGCGAGTTCGTGAAATCGAAGATACTATAAGTTATAATAATAAAAGAGTAAAAAATTTTGATCAATCTAGAAGTAATTCCTTTCTTAAAACCGCCAGCATCTATAGTACAATCACTTCAGTACAAGAGTTATATAATAGCTTTACCGTAAAAATACAGGAAGAAGCCGGCAAGCTTATCCTTACAGAAAATACAACATTCCCTGCATGTCTGAACAAATTCATTGCCCGGGTTCCCATAGAATCAGTAGATTTGGATACAGATTCACCTGTTATCCCTAGCTTAACTATTTACAATTGCGAATTAACATTAGAAAATAACGGAAGCAAATTGACCTTACAAGGCAATTGCAAACCTGCCTCTCAAATCGAAAATGCTACTTGGTCGGTAGAAGGACTAACCTGGGCAGATGATGAAACCCCTTTCCGCATAACAGTCAGCGATATTAGTATTATAATCGAAGACACGGAAAATACAGGCAACCCCGAGTTCTTTACCCTTACTGGATGGGTTAATGCCGGCCTACCCCTTCATGGAAGCCAAACAGACGTCTATCTCTATTACCAACCGGATATGGAAGACAATCCCTGGTTGCTGGCTTTGGATGAAAATAACAATAATGCGGGGATGAGTATTTTTGATATTGTCTCTATAGCTTATAACTTCCCCATGTCATTTGAAATCCCTCCGGCTTTAGCAGAGCAAAATTTTCTTAATAACCTGCTAACAGTTGATCCCACTAAATTTTTTATTCTTTTCTACCCTAATACAGACTACGAATCCTATACTTATTTTACGATAAACGCTCCCTTTACTTGGGAACCACTGGAAAATATCTTTTCTTTTAACGGATTAGAAATTAATGGAACACTCAGGTCGAGCTCCATATCACTGGTGCTTATCGGTCATGTTACCATAGGAAATATAGCTATGGATGTGGGCATAAGCCTCTCCGATTCCCGTTTTTGGTTGGTTTATGTATGTCCTACAACTGAAGAAACATTCCCCGGGCTGGCAACTTTGGCAAGATGGATAGGTGGAGAAATATTGAAAAATGATATTGATAGTGGTTTTTCAGCATTATCTTCTGTTTCTATCAACGGATTCGATGCCGCTATATCCTATATCAATGCCTATGTGGATGTACGTGCAGGTGAATTGCAAACCTTTAATATTGGTAGTATACTGACCATAGGCACTGACAACGAAGTTAACAACAGCCAAGCCCTGAAATTAGATATTCAATTGGCGTTGCCTTCCCTAACCATAGACGGAAGCCTGCATGTCGAAGAAGCATTAAATATACAAAAATTCCTGAAAGGATTGAATTTTTCCGACGATGCGGTATCGGATGTTCCTGAAGCTTTGGAAATAGCTTACGCCGATTTTCATGCTGGGTTACGGGATAAAAACTATTCCCTTTCCATGCAAATCAATGGTATTTGGACTATCGAAGAAACATTTTCTTTAGATAGCATCAGTTTTTATTTGGGATACAATACTTACCAGTCACTTCACGGTTCGTTTTCCTGCGAATGTTCTTTTCCTCTTAATGAAGAAGAATCCCTAAATATGGTGTTGAATGCCGAATACGGAGGCACAGGAGAAGGATGGGTGTTCAACGGCGGCATTGAAACAGGAACCACCCTGAGTATCGAATCTTTTCTTACCATGCTTCAAACCAAGCTCAATGAAGATAAAAGTGAGGCAGAACGCATAGATTTTGCACAACAACTTCCTGAACCTGTAAAAACCCTGGTACTTACCCGCTTTGAAATGAGCTACGCAACAAAAACCAAAAAATTTGATTTTGTATGTACTGGTAACTTTGAAGTTGACGACACTCCGGTAGAGATGTCGGTAGCCATATCCGTAAGTTCCGGTACCACCGGAGGCAGAAGTTTTTCTATATCCTGTTTGGTAAATATAAATGGCTTGAATTTCAATGTAAAATTCCATGGAGGAAATTCCACTATTTTAGTAGGTACTTACCACCATAATACAGCAGAAGACGGGCAATGGGATGTGAATATAAAAGACCTTGTAGCCGGCATATCATCCGGTATGGCGGAATACATTCCGGAGGGTCTTTGGATAGACCTGAAAGAAGTGAAATTTATTTTCCATCGCGAAAACAACGAAAACAGCTTTCTTTTCGGATTGCAATTCGGGGTGGATATAGATTTAAAAACGTTGCCTGTAGTAGGCGACAAACTGCCCGACGATCTCAAAATGTCTATTAACGATATGCAGGTACTTGTAGCATCTAAAGCCTTTACCAAGGAACAAATTACCGTGCTGAATCCCCTGCTTCCCGAAGGAATATTGTCTTTACCTACGGAGGGCTTGCCCAAAGGGCTGCTAATTTCCGGCGAACTGAACGTACTAGGCTTTATTATTCCGATAGACACCGGGAAAAAAGGACAAAATTCCGGTTCACAACCTACTCCTGCTCTGTACAGCCAATCCTTTATTGCTACCGCTGGTGTGCCGGAAGAAGAAGTGGCAAGCCCTGCCGAAATCACCTGGTTTAACGTACAAAAGAAAGTAGGCCCGCTGGAGTTCCGGCGGCTGGGCTTTGCCTTTGCCGATAGCAACGTATCCTTTGTGCTGGATGCTTCCCTTGTTTTGGGTCCTGCCGGTCTAAGCCTCAACGGCTTAAGCATCAATAGCCCGCTTTCCGAATTCGATCCGGTTTTCGGCTTGCAGGGATTATCCCTGTCCGTCAAAAAACCCAGTTTCGAATTAAGCGGGGAATTCCTTAAATCCACCCAGGACGGGATAGATTCCTATTATGGCATGGCATTATTCAAAGCCGGAACTTTTGGATTTAAAGCCCTGGGCGGTTATATACCGGCACATACGAAGGACGGAACAACTATTCCCTCCTCATTTTTCATCTATGCCAATATCGATATTCCTATCGGGGGGCCGCCCTGTTTTTCAGTAAGTGCCCTTGCCGGAGGTTTCGGCATCAATAACCGTTTACTACTGCCCACGGTAGAAAATCTGCCCGGCTATATACTGCTGCCGGATTCGGCACCCAAGCCTCCCAAAGGGGCAACACCCGAAATAACTATCAATACCGTGCTATCCGGTATGAAAGATTATTTTATTCCCGAATCGGGGCAATACTGGCTGGCAGTGGGCGTTTCGTTTTCATCTTTCCAAATGATTACTGCTGATGCGATAGCTGCGGTTTCTTTCGGGGTAGATTTGCAGGTAGCTCTTATCGGTTCCTGTTCCATGACCTTTCCCAAAGGAGCTTCCACTCCGGTAGCATTCCTGAAAATAGCCTTTATGGCTTCCTATACCCCAAGTGCAGGGGTGCTTGCAGTGGTGGGCATGGTATCGCCGGCATCCTACTTATTCGGAGATTTCTGCCGTATTTCGGGAGGTTTTGCTTTCTATTTATGGATCAATCCTCCGGCGCTTCCCAATGGCCCAAAGCCTGGAGAATTTCTGGTATCATTGGGCGGATACCACCCCTATTTCGTTGCTCCGCCTTACTATCCGAAGCTTCCGCGTGTCGGCCTGAATTTAAGCCTGCCCCCTTTGCAGATTACCGGGGAAGCTTATTTTGCCATTACTCCCGCTGCAATGATGGCAGGTGGGCGATTGCAGGCATCATGGGAAGGTTTGGGTGCAAAAGTATGGCTTAACTTCGGTGTAGACTTTATTATGGCCTGGGCACCATTCCGGTACCATGCCGTGGCATTTGCCAATGTATTGGTAGATTTTATGGGTCGGCACAATATCAATGCCAATCTGGAAATCTGGGGACCGCCTTTTGGTGGGAAAGCCCGCATAGAAATTGGTTGGCTTATCACGATAAATATTGAATTCGGAGGGAAGAACCAAAGCAATCCTCCTTTGCTGACATGGCCGGAGTTCAAAGGGCAGTTCCTGCCGTCCGATACAAATAACCGTACCAATATCCTGAAAGCATCCGTATCCGAAGGGCTTCTGGATTCGGATATTATAATTTCAGAGAACCCTGAGCAAAAATTAGATTGGATTATTGATTCCGATAATTTTGCCATCAGGGTGATGAGTGCCATTCCTGCCAGTCAATTGAAGATTGCCACCGGGGTCAATACATTTACAGATTTACCAGCTTCATACTCAGCTTATAACTCTGCTAATCTTCCATCCACAGGCCTTCCTTACTTTGTATTCAAAGATGTGCAGGCATTATTTAATAGTACAACAGTATGGAACCCTTCGCTAAATATCAAACCGATGGGCAAAAATGGAATAAATTCGGTGGTTAAGGTTTCACTTATCCGTAAAGATGAATGGAACAACGTATATATAAATTCCTTATGCTTCCAGCCTGTCATAGAAGATGCTTCCGAAGCTTTATGGGGAAATAAAGAAACAAATATCAATACACCCGCATTCATTAAATCTGCCCTTACAGGAATTAAAATATCTCCCATTCCGGAAATTCCCGATGTAATACATAATATTTCTTTATTACAGTTGATATTGCAACAGGGAAATACATGCCACTTCCGGTACGAGATTAGGCCTAAAGATTATGAATACGACATTTCATCGCAAATCGACGGAAACGGAAATCTTTCAATTAATATATACAAAGTATGGTCTTTCCAAAGTCAAAATTATATACTGGGTGCACTAAATGAAGAATCTCCCGGCAAAGAACGCCGGAGAGAAATCCTACAACAGCTGGCTAATGCAGGTTTGAAAGTGTATACAGATGTTAACCCCGAACGTTTTGCAACCTATACCACACTAAAGGATTGGCCCGGCATCGCAAAACTAGGAGATATACTTTGTTAAATAATAAAAACAAACAGTTATGTTACAACAAGTTCAAAATATCAGTAATGTCCCGGCAAATGAAATGATAACATTTATTCCGCACGATCTGCCCGGTTTGCAGGCTGGAGAATATACGCTTACATTGGAACAGACCATAGAAGGGATCAGCGGCAATGCGCTTTCTTCCGATTACAAACTGGCTGTCAGATCCGACAGGTTCAGGTTATCCAATCCCGTAAAAACGATATATTCGGTGTTCCCTCCGGAAAACACATCCGGGAAATACACCACTGTTTTGCCTTCGGTCGTTTTTAACCCATCCTCTTTCCCCTGGTCGCGTTCACCCGGCGGTACATCCAGTACAAACGGGGATATTCCAACCTGGCTTACGGTTATTTTACTGGATGAAGAAGATGTAAAGCAATATGCAGAAGACTTTCCCGGATTTTCATTAGAACCCCAGATAAGAACCATAGAGGAGCTCATTTCCCCATCATCATCGGGAAATACGGATTATGGATATTATTCCTATTTTAGTAGTCAACAAAATCTGAATGGTTCGCTTGAGCTGGGACAGCAACCGACCGACAATATCCAAACGATAGACATTCCTGTGGAACTATTTGTCAATATAGCCCCTTCCATTGAAGATTTGAGCTATATGGCGCATGTACGTAAGGTGAGTCTTGTGAACAAACCTACCCTGTCGGGAATATCCGATACAGGGGAAGCCGAAGGCAGTTTTTCGGTTGTTTTCGGCAACCGTTTGCCGGGAAGTAACCGTAAAACGCATGCCTATTTGGTTTCGTTGGAAAATTTTCTCCCTCTAAATCTACCGGATATTTCGAAAATGGTACGATTGGCCGTACTGAAAAACTGGACATTTTATGCTACCGATGAAGACAGTTCTTTTGTTGACCGTATCAAACAATTAAACGGAGCAGGACTTACAGAAGACAAAACTACCACGCTCAGGTTGAATGATATAACAAAAAATCCGTCTGAATATGTTTATAGAGCATTTCAAATGGGATTTGTCCCTTTGAACCACCATCTTCGTTCCGGAACGAAAGGGGAAAACCGTTTTATACCGGAAAAAACCGTTTCGTGGTATAGAGGGCCTCTCTCCCCGTGTTGGGTGGAACCTCATAGAATCAACCCGCCGTTCAACTCTGCCGACCAGATCACCTTGTTTGATCCTACGGTATGCATGTTCGATGTTTCTTATGCCTGTGCATGGACGCTGGGTAGGCAGATGGCACTTCAAGACAAAGACTTTTCAATCAAGTTGTTTAATTGGCGAAATCAAATGGAAATCAATATACAAAGCGATATGGAACGGGAATATCTGCAAAGCCGTTTAATGGACGTTCCAGAACAAACATTACCGAATAAGGCTTTTTTGACTAAACAAACCCTAAGCGTTCGGAAGAATTCCGGTAGCTTTAAAAAACAGGTTTTACGTTCACTCCAAAATAAAAAATAAAAACTATGTTTACCTTAGAAGAATATTATAATAATTCGGAAGATTGGCTTGCCAATCCGGAAGAATTACAGATAAAAATGGAAAGCTATACTAGCTATCCGGAAGAAATAACGGAATGGTTAAGTAAACTTCAACTGCTCCGGGATGTTCCCTTGAATTATCTGGTTGCCGATGAAAATATGCTGCCACCCGAATCCATACGTTTTTTCTATGTCGACCCCAATTGGATTCAGGCGTTAACAGATGGGGCGCTCAGCATCGGGCGTAATATTTCGAAAGAAACAACCCAAACTGCAAGCATGAGCATAGAAGCAGCTTTTTCCAAAAAAATAAAGCCTAAATCTTTAAAAACTGTACCCTCTCGTAACTTTCAGTTTGAAAAAGCGCTGACTCAGGGAATGATAAACCACTCTCGGCAAGCAGCTTTCGAAGTCCGGAAAAAATATTTGGGGTTGCAAAATCCGGAAACGAAGTTTTCGACAGCTTCTGCAAAAACGATTCAATCAACATCAGTCCCTATACCAGATTTTATTTCGGGCTTTTTGTTACGCTCATTGGTGGTAAGGGATTTTCCCGGATTGGGAGTCAAAGCCTATGCGCAGGGGCAAGAACCTTCAGGGAGCAATCCGGGTACCTGTTTGGATATTATACGGTTGGAACGTTTGAGTTCCGAATCCGATACTATCATCTGTTTTATTGGAGGAGATCCTTTCCAAGTTGATATTCACGAAGCTCCCGAAGCTCTGCATTATGGAATAGATACATTTTCAACCGATAATGGAAGCTCTTCGGGAAGTAAAACCGTATATCATTTTACAAAAAACAATAATAATATAAATTTAGGAACGCCTCAAACGGTAAATTTAAATTCGGCGGATGGAGGTGTATTTCGCAGCGGCGATTCCAGAACACTCAATATGGCAATCCTTGCAGAGAAGATAGCGACAGGAATTAATAAATCATCTATTGATGCCTCGGAAATGGGTTTTGAAATGACCGAAGAAGTAGGCATGATCAGTTTTAAACGACAAAATTAGCACACTATGAATGCAATTATACCATTAAATATTAAAGCGCTAAGAGTTAGCACAAGAGATGCCGATACTGTAACCTCTGATTTTAAAGGCAGGATGGGTCGTTTTGAAAATATACCCTATAGCGGTTCATCAGGAACCAGTGCAAGCGATCATGTTATCGAGCCCTTGGAAAGTGATAACCATCCCTTATCAAGTTTACAGGCAGGTATTCATCTACATTGGGAATTACCTGACTATTTCAAGAAAGGAGTACAGTCCTCCGAAGGTAAAAAAGTACGGTTTCCACAAGCTCCCAATCGTTGGCTGGTAATTCGGTACCTTAAACTGGGTTATGATTACAGTAAGGAAAATCGGAATGAATGGGAACCCGGATTCCGTTTTCATAGCTGGATTGTAGAAAGCGATTTTATTTCTGAAACTCCGGTAATAGATTCAGATGGCATAACGAGACCTTCCGTATCGGTTCCGCTTCCGGTGAAACCTTTGCAGGGAGGACAGCCTTTCCGCTATATGGGGCGTGTGTCGGATGCCTCAACCTGGCAAGGGCCTTCACCTCAAGACCAATACTTGCGGGATTTTCAAAATGCAGACGGAACCCCTTGTTCCCTGAATGCCTTGGGATTCTTAGGGCCTGCTTTTTCATCTTACTACCCCGACTGTTGCAGTGTATTCGGCTTCTGGGATACATTTAAGGATGATCCGGAAATTTTTTATAACTTAATTCATCATCAAGGGTACTATACTTCATATCCGCACCGGCTATTCAAAGTAAATTATCATGTAATAGGTTGGATTGACGGTGAAGACCCATTTGATAATATTCAGCAAGAATATACAGCATATTTACAAACTTATAACGGTTCTTCACCCCAAACATATAACGATTTTTTTATTGCCTATGCGTTGGAAAACCTCGGATGGGAATTTAATGAAAATGCAATCCGGATTGGTGGTACTCCCGGAAAAACGATTTGTAACGGTATCCTGCAGGAAATTATATGGAATGTGAATGAAGCTAATTCTGCAGGCTTCCTGAGGAAGGGCGATGCATATGATGCATATGTGGATAATACCATACGTCTGGCTATAGGCAATACTTCTTCGGAAGCATTATCCGCCCTGCTTAAATCCGATAGTAGTGGAAATGGTCAGGAAAGTAATCATGAGTATTTGCTTAACATGCTGCAATCAGGTAGGATTGAAGCCATGGATAATGGCAACAATAATCTTATATCCCTTCTTGAAGAAGGTTTCCATTCCGATACTTTTTTTGGAGAACAGGGCGGATTATTATGGACAGTACAATCCAAGGCAAACCCCGGAGGGGGTAGCCAAAATGTTAAAGCGCCCGGTATTTCTCCGGAACTTGCCGTGGAACTGAACCTGCTGAACCAGGCTCAAAAGGCATACGATATGGCCCGGCAGGCCCTGTCTGTGGAACGCAAGCAGTTGTACATGGACTGGCGCAGGTACATGAAAATATATTCGGGGGAAGAAACCAGTCCCAATGTAGATTTAAAGACACTCGAAGATTATATACGTGAATCGTCGAATACTATTATTAACAAAGCTCGTGATACCGGTATTCTTACCTATTACAGTAATAATAACAATCAAAACATTAACGGTATACAACAACCCGTGAATAATAACTCAAAAGCATACCAAACCTATAGTCGTTTTGAAGCGTGCCACACACTAATAGCCTCCAGTTCCGAATGGGAATTACTGGCAATTTCCGCCCCTGCTTACCGGCATCCGGCAGATCTAGTCTTGGCAATGGAAACAAGTGAGTTGAGTACTGAAAAAAGAAACGGAAAATCAGTGAATATTCCTGTAAGAACAAGCTGGGAAATTATAAATACATTACTATTTAAATACGATGGAGTCAAGCAAGAGCTTAAGGCTTCTGATATTCCAAGCATACCAATAATTAACAATATTCTTTATCCTTTTCTCCCATACGGCGCTGAAATAGATTTTCTTATTAAGGAAGCAAATTTACTGATTTCCTCATTGGCAGAAGGCGTTTTAACAACGCTTAGGGATATGGGAGTGGTTAACTATTTTGACAGGATGTTGGAAGCATACAGAAGTTTGTTAGGAGGATTTAGTCCATTGGAATACCATGAAAATAACGAAGGTTTGTTTGAAACGGTCAGAGAAGAGGGTTATATAGCCGAAGCCAATCCGATGCTTTCCGTAAGTTCACCCATGGAAATATCAGTTATCTTTACCAATGGGTATGGGCTTGCCATACTGCCTAATCCGGTGGGATGGAATAAACAAGAACAGTATGCTTTCCTTGATGAAAGCCACCGTTACGATCCCTTTATGCCCATGTCGCTGATCTGGAAATTGGACTTTACGTTTTTGAAGCAGGGAAATATGTATAACTATGCATACAATGACATAATCCAACATTTTACTTTCAACAACGAAGGAACTGACTATATGTATAATCTTTCTTTTCCTGGTATAGAGAATATAGACTACAAAGGCTCTTCTGAACTGAATATAAACACAATACAAAGTCTGACGCACAGTATTAGAAAATATGCTGCCTCCGGAGAGGAAGATACATCCGAATCGGAATCCGATTTGGAAATGATCCTGAGAAATTTTGAAGACAGGAAAATTATATCCGTAACTTTAGGCAGTTTTTATCCCAATCAGATATTGCGCGATCCCGTACAGGGAATGAATATCGTAAATCTCTACGGTGGCGGAGCGGTTACTGATAACGTTTGGAATGCCATTTATTCAGATTCGAATGATAACAATCCGGATCAGAGTTTCAATACGGAAATGCCCATATATAAAGGATTGCTGGCAAAGTATAACTTTGGCCCTTTGAGAAGCGGCTTTCTTTCGGTAACCAATCTTGAAATAGTGGATATTTTTGGGCAGCGTATGTGCTTATCTACACCGAAAAAGGATACTTCTGGGGCATTACTATTAAAGCCCTCCCTCTCATTATCCCCCAAACCTGAAGACACGCTATATAACAACCGGGCATATCTGCCACCTCGTTTGCTTACCCCTGCCCGTATGTTTTTCAGGTGGCTGCACGCAACACCAAGCGGAACGGAAAACTCGATATTAGAATCTATTGAATTAGATCCCCAATCTTCCGTTTTGCCCGTTTGCGGATGGGTATTGCCTAACAACCTTGATGGTTGTTTATTTTTCTACGATAGCGATGGAAAAGATATCGGGTCATTCGGTTTGGAGCTTGGTAAACTGAAATATCGTACCAAGGTGGGTAATAATTATAATCCTAACGATTCTCTGGAAGTTGATATAGGTACCCAAGCAAATCCTAAAGTGAATGTTCACCTTGCCCGTTTTATGCGATATATACAAAGTAAAAGCAATGCGGGGAAAAATAATGGAGGATTTATCGACGACTTGATGCAAACTATTTTACATTCCCAGAATTTGATTGCCACTACCAACGGATCCGTCAATGGGGCCTTGACAATTCTGACGGGAAGCCCTTTGGCTTTGGTTCGTTCGGTAATAAGCATGGAATCCTATGGAGGCTTGCTTCCGCTCAATCAGGCGGATACTAAAGATGAAAGTCCTTGGCCTCAAGATGTCCTTAACCATCGCTATGTTTACCATGACAGGATGGAACACAGTAGTGCCAATCTTGGAAGTGTGGAATTTCCACTGCGGCTGGGCAATTTGTATAATACAGCTGATGGAATGATAGGCTATATTAAAGAAAGCGACAATCCTGCCAATCCTTATGGGAATGCCGATTTTTACGCACTGGCTGCTTCCGGACAAGGACAAAACGGAATAGTGAGACCTTCAGATACAGATATCCGGTTAAAACTAAATGCCGACCCAGAAATATTGACCATGCTGGTAGATCCACGGGCTGCCGTACATGCCGTCACAGGTATCCTTCCTGTAGAAAAACTGGCTATTCCTCAAGAACAATTCGAAAAAGTAGTCAAAAATATACAGGTAACGTTCTTTACAAACCCTTTATTGAAACAAAAAGATGGTTTTATGGTTCCGGTACTGGAACAAGACGGTTATACATGGTCGTGGCTCACACAAGGATCTGAGATGCCTTTAACGGTAGCATCTTCATCCGATAGCGCATCATGGGGCTACTCCCCGCAAACCTTGGAAGAAGGCTGGCTGAAACTCAGCCCCAATACTGAACAATTACAAGATGAAGGGAATACAGAATAACCTATAATGAACAATTTTTACGAATTTAAAACCTGTGAAAATACACATACTAAGTATTGAAAACGAAGGAATTCGCGGCATTATCACTTCAGTGATCCTGAATTACATCGAAGAAGAATTACAAAAGAAGCTATCAATATTTATGCCCGGAGGAGAAAAGAGATCTTTTAAAAAAAATCAGCCTTTGCGGTATCGCTTCAGAATTATACTCTGTCACAGAGCTGGAAAAACACTGAAAGAAAAATCTGTACCATTCAAAGTTATTTTTACAAAAACAGGACACCGTTCTTGTGAATCTTTTCTGGCTTTATTGATGTAATAATAAAGCGAAAATGCGCGCGCGTTCTTATCTTTCTTTGCGTTTTATAAATATGGAAATTTCAAGCCCCAAAGTGAAAAACTATGCAATAATTTGAAAAATAATATCTTAAAGATATGAATCTAAAATAAAAGTGCTAATGATTTGTCAATGCAATTCTGTTTTTTTTTGCATTTTACGTTGGCTTTCATTTTTATGTTTATAGTAATTCCACTATTTACATTTTTCAAACTTGCATTCGCATTCTTTTTGTATTTTTGCATTTTAAAATAAAATTGAAATGATAGAATTCGAAGAAAATTTCCGTAACGAATCCATAATGGAAGTTGCCCAAAAGATAGCTTTAGCAGCGCGCACGGCACCCAAAGCCCGTGGCACCGATAATTTAAAAATAGCCATTGTAAGCGGCGATACACAACTTGCATTATCTGAAAAGATGAAACAATGTGCTTCAAAATATGAAATGCCTTCTTTTGAACGAGATGCCAAAAATGTTGAATTCAGTACAGCCGTTATTCTTATCGGATCCAAAATTGACGTACTGGGGTTGAATTGCGGCTATTGCGGTTTTCCAACATGTGCAGAAAAAAATCAACATCCGAAAGTACCTTGTTTTTTTAATGCAAACGATTTAGGAATTGCCATAGGTTCTGCCGTATCGTTGGCGGCCGACTTCCGTATTGATAATCGTGTTATGTTCACCGTTGGGAAAGCGGCTCAAGAACTTAATGTATTGCCGGAATGCGATATGATCTTAGGGATACCACTTTCTGCAACTCGAAAAAGTCCGTTTTTCGACAGAAAATAAAGTCCAAATTATACAATACAAACAGCGGGACTACTCTTTTGAATAGCCCCGCTGTTTGTGTGTGTGGTGTATATGGATTCTAAACAATATTTAGTGCTTCCATATTTTCCGTATCGTCACTCCATGCGGAGTAGTAATACGCAACATATAACTTCCTGATACCAAATCAGAAAGATCCGATTCATACGTATGCACATACGTAGCAACTAAGCGTCCTACTCCATCCAATACTTCTATTTTTTGTACCGTTGGATCACTTAATGTTATTTTTCCACTAGTTGGATTGGGATATAATACAAGAGCCGGTTCTATGGAATTATTTTTAATCCCGGTTACTGATGCAAAATTAGCTATAAACAGAGTGTCTTGTGTTATAATGATCGTACGCGGATTTTCCGTATTGCCATCGTTCCATTGTACAAAATGATAACCCGGGTTAGGCGTAGCGGTTAAAACCATACCCGATGTGTCGCAAATATAGTCTACAACTCACAAGATTTAAGAATACCGTATACGAAAACCAATATATTACATTCCTTTGTGAGAGTATATTCATGGAGCACTTTGAAAAGTATATTGTAATACATAACATACCCTTCTTCCGAAAGATACCTCATATTGGTAAAAAAAGCGTACCTTTGTGGTGCATTGTTTGCAACATCATTTTTTATATCCAATAGTAATACAGCATATTATGAGCAATATTGTAGCAATTGTCGGGCGTCCGAATGTAGGAAAATCCACATTTTTCAATCGTTTAACAGAAAGCAGAGATGCCATTGTGGATCAAACGAGCGGAGTAACTCGCGACCGCCAATACGGGCAATCGGATTGGAACGGAAAAACATTTTCCGTTATCGACACAGGTGGTTACGTAGTCGGTGGCGACGATTCTTTTGAAACGGAAATCCGCAAACAAGTACAATTGGCTATTGAAGAAGCAGATATTATTCTATTTCTGTTGGACGTAAAAGAAGGCCTTACACCTATGGACGAAGATGTTGCCGATATGTTGCGCCGTTGCAAAAAGCGAGTAATTCCTGTTGTAAACAAAGTGGATACGGCTTTGCGTATGAACGACATAGGGGAATTTTACGCACTCGGCCTTGGTGAAGTATATCCCATATCGGGAATTAACGGTTCCGGCACCGGTGAGCTTCTGGACGAAATAGTAAAAGATATGATTGACATTGAGGATGAAGAATCCAATTTGCCTCGTATCGCCGTTGTAGGACGCCCCAATGTAGGAAAATCATCTATGATCAATGCATTAACGGGCAAAGAACGAAATATTGTAACCCCCATTGCCGGAACAACTCGAGATTCGATTTTTACTCGATACAACTTATTCGGATTCGATTTCAACTTTGTAGATACGGCCGGATTACGCAAAAAACAAAAAGTAAACGAAGATATCGAATTCTATTCAGTACTTCGCTCCATCCGTGCAATAGAAAACAGCGATGTGTGTATTTTGATGCTCGATGCTTCGCAAGGATTGGAATTGCAAGACCTGAATATTTTCAGTTTAATACAACGCAATAACAAAGGCGTTGTGGTGGTAGTTAACAAATGGGATTTGATAGAGAAAGAAACCAATACTCATAAGCAATTCGAAGCATTAATTCGTGAACGCACAGCACCTTTTACCGATGTTCCTATTATATTTACCTCGGTAACGAATAAACAACGTATTTATAAGGTTTTGGAAACCGCGAAAAAAGTATACGAATCTCGTAGCAAACGTATTTCAACTTCCGAATTGAACGAGGTATTATTACCCATTGTAAAAGAACAAAACCCACCGCCGGCCATCAAAGGAAAATATGTTAAAATTAAATACATAACCCAATTACCTACAGCCTATCCGCAGTTCGTATTCTTCTGTAATTTACCTCAGTATATCCGAGACCCTTATCGTAGATTCGTAGAAAACAGAATGCGCGAAATATGGGATTTTAACGGTGTCCCGATAACCATCTATTTCAGGGAAAAATAAAAACAGATTTGTTACTCCTTCAATACACTCTGTTTTCATCAAAAATACAACCAAGAAAACGTTTCAAACCTGTTTGGAACGTTTTTTTAGTATATCCTCACCCTGTGCGGCACTCATATTTTTTATTTTACTTGAATAAAGCCGATATTTACAAACAATATCATTCAATATACAATTGCTCTGGAATACACACAAATTTTGTATATTTCAATAAATTGAATATGATTACGTCACTCCATTAAAAAAAACTGTCGTTTTGACATTTTAGACAAACTTAAAGCATGTCATTTTGTCTTATTTCAAAACAATACCCTGTTTGGTTTTGTTTTTGATATTACTTTTGTAAATGATTTTAGTCTTATAAAAATGATACAAACCAACGAAAGAAAAAACAAATAGCATATGAACTTAAATAATTTTACCATTAAGGCACAAGAAGCCATACAAAAAGCACAAGAAATTGCTCTTTCATACCAAAATCAAGCTATTGAAAATGCCCACATTCTAAAAGGAATTTTTAACGTAGACGAAAATGTTGTTCCTTTTTTATTGAAAAAAATGGAAGTGAATGTTTCGCTACTTGCTCAAACCCTGGATAAAGTTATTACATCGCTGCCCAAAGTAGCAGGAGGCTCTCAGTATTTAAGCTCCGAAGCCAATCAAGCATTGGTAAAAGCAATACAAACGGCAACGGACATGGGAGATGATTTTGTTTCCATAGAGCATTTGTTATTGGGTATTCTTTCGGTAAAAGATACCACTTCTACCCTATTGAAAGACGCGGGCGTGAATGAAAACGGATTACAAAAAGCCATTGCCGATTTACGAAAAGGATCAAAAGTTTCTTCCCAATCAGCAGAGGAAACCTTCAACGCATTGAATAAATATGCAAAAAATTTAAATGCTCTGGCCCAAAGCGGAAAATTGGATCCTGTTATCGGACGTGATGAAGAAATCAGACGCGTATTACAAATACTATCGAGGCGCACAAAAAATAATCCTATTTTGATAGGAGAACCGGGTGTTGGGAAAACGGCTATTGCCGAAGGATTAGCTCATCGTATCGTGAATGGAGATGTTCCTGAAAATTTGAAAACCAAAACCATCTATTCGCTTGATATGGGGGCATTGATTGCAGGAGCCAAATACAAAGGAGAATTCGAGGAACGCCTGAAAAGTGTTATCCGAGAAATTAATGAGGCTGAAGGAGAAATCATTCTATTCATCGACGAAATACATACTTTGGTAGGGGCCGGAGGTGGCGAGGGAGCCATGGATGCCGCCAATATCTTAAAACCGGCTCTGGCTCGGGGTGAACTGCGTGCTATAGGAGCTACTACATTAAGCGAATATCAAAAATATTTTGAAAAAGATAAAGCGTTGGAACGCCGCTTTCAAAGTGTACTTATCGATGAACCGGATGTAGCCGATACCATCTCAATATTAAGAGGATTAAAAGAACGCTACGAAGTGCACCACAAAGTACGTATTAAGGACGAAGCTATTATTGCAGCTGCGGAACTCTCGCACCGGTATATTACCGATCGTTTCTTACCGGATAAAGCTATAGACCTTATCGATGAAGCTGCTGCAAAGCTGCGCTTAGAGATAGATTCCGTACCTGAAGAACTGGATGAAATTGAACGCAAAATTCGACAACTGGAGATTGAACGAGAAGCTATAAAACGAGAAAATGACAAAACCAAACTTAAAAATTTGGCGGAAGAAATTGCCAATCTCAATGAAGAACGGAATCGGTTAAAAGCGAAATGGCAATCGGAAAAAAACATTGTAGAACAAATTCAAACCGAAGTAAAAAACATAGAAAGCTATAAATTCGAAGCAGAGCAAGCCGAACGTGCGGGCGACTACGGAAAGGTAGCGGAACTCCGCTATGGAAAAATCAAAGAGGCAGAACGCAAAGCAGAAGAATTGAAAAAAACGCTGAAAGAAATGCAAGCCGATTCGGCTATGATAACGGAAGAGGTCGATAGTGAACAAATAGCAACTGTAGTTTCGAAATGGACCGGTATTCCTGTAACTCGAATGATGCAAAGCGAACGAGAAAAATTATTAAACCTCGAAACGGAAATGCATAAACGGGTAGTCGGACAAAACGAAGCCATCGACACCATTGCCAACGCAATTCGCAGAAACAGGACCGGATTAAGTGACGGAAAACGTCCTATAGGATCGTTTATTTTTTTAGGAACTACAGGGGTAGGTAAAACAGAATTGGCAAAAACATTGGCAGAAACTTTATTTGATGATGAAAACATGATGGTACGAATCGATATGTCTGAATATCAAGAACGACACTCCGTTTCCAGGCTTATAGGTGCGCCTCCGGGATATGTAGGATACGACGAAAGCGGACAGCTGACGGAAGCGGTAAGGCGAAAACCTTATTCGATAGTGCTGTTCGACGAAATAGAAAAAGCGCATCCCGACGTATTCAACATTCTATTGCAAGTTTTGGAAGACGGTCGTTTAACAGATAACAAAGGCCGCATAGCCGATTTCAAAAACACCATTATCATCATGACATCGAATATGGGTTCGAACATCATACAAGAAAGAATGGCTCATGTGGATCCTACAGATGTCGATCGGGTTTACGATGCTACAAAAGAAGAAGTTTTGGATGTATTGCGTAAAAGTATTCGCCCCGAATTTTTGAATCGTATTGACGAAATCATCATGTTTCGTCCGTTGAATAGAGAGGAAATTAAAGATGTTCTGAAAATTCAAATGCATAATGTAGAAAAGATGCTCGAAAAGAATGATATACATATCTCTATTTCCGATGTAGCTTTAAATTATTTAGCAGAAATAGGATATGATCCAACCATGGGCGCCAGACCTATTAAACGAGTCATTCAGCGAAGGATTTTGAACGAACTTTCGAAAGCAATACTTGAAGAAAAGATTAGCCCAAGCGATAACATTGTAATTGACGTTTTTGATGGTGACTTTGTATTTTACAATCCTGAGAAAATGAAAAAGAAAGATAGAATAAGTGCAACCCTATAGCACATCTATAAAATTCAAAAGCGAACGCAATAAACAGTGTTCGCTTTTGTTTTATTATCATTCAACAATCTAATATACCTGCATACAATTATTACAATACAAAGAAAAAACAAAAGTAATGGATTTTCAATTAAAAGCAAACTTTAAACCTATGGGAGATCAACCGGAAGCGATTCGGCAACTGGTCGACGGAATCCATACAAATCAAAAAGGACAAGTTTTACTTGGAGTTACCGGGTCCGGGAAAACATTTACAATTGCTAACGTAATAGCTCAAGTACAAAAACCTACATTGGTTTTCAGCCACAACAAAACGTTGGCAGCTCAACTTTATGGAGAATTCAAGCAATTTTTTCCTCATAACGCAGTAGAATATTTTGTTTCTTATTATGATTATTACCAACCTGAAGCTTTTATCCCTTCAACCAATACCTACATTGAAAAAGATTTACAAATCAACCAAGAATTGGATAAACTACGAATAAGGGCCAGCTCCGCTTTGCTTTCCGGAAGGCGCGATGTCATTGTAGTAAGTTCCGTTTCATGTATTTATGGCATTGGTAATCCTGAAGAATTTGCTAAAGGCACTCTTCATTTAAAAGTTGGAGAGCAAATAGGCAGGGATGCTTTTTTATTGAAATTGGTTGATTCTTTATATGCACGTAATGAAATTGAATTTATCAACGGACGTTTTCGTGTAAAAGGAGATACGGTAGACGTATTTCCTTCATATGCAGATTTTTGTTACCGAATTTCGTTTTGGGGCAACGAAGTTGAATCTTTAGAAACATTCGATCCTGTAACAGGGCATCGATTAGAATCGTTACCTGAAATAACCATCTATCCTGCCAGTAATTTTTTAACTTCAAAAGAGCATCTTGCCGATACTCTATATCAGATCGAAAACGATATGTTTGAACGACGTGATTACTTTCGAGAAATGGGAAAGCATCTTGAAGCAAAGCGACTGGAAGAACGTGTCAATTATGACTTGGAAATGATCCGAGAAGTAGGTTATTGTAGCGGTATTGAAAATTATTCACGTTATTTCGACAGACGTGAACCCGGATCTCGTCCATTCTGTTTGCTAGACTATTTCCCCGATGATTATTTAATTGTGATTGACGAAAGTCATGTTACGATCCCACAGATACGCGCCATGTACGGAGGTGACCGATCCAGAAAGTCTGTTTTGGCAGAATATGGTTTTAGACTTCCTTCCGCATTGGATAACAGACCATTAACTTTCGATGAATTTTACAACCTCAGCAACCAAACTATATACGTGAGTGCGACTCCGGCAGATTACGAATTGAGAGAGTGTGATGGCGTTATCGTGGAACAATTGATCCGTCCGACAGGATTGCTTGATCCGGTGGTGGAAGTACGACCGGCTATATCTCAAGTAGATGACCTGCTTGATGAGATCAGTACTATTGTGACTAAAAACGAACGAGTACTGGTAACAACGTTAACCAAACGTATGGCTGAAGAATTGACAAAGTATTTGACAAATTTAGGCATACGTTCCAAGTATATGCATTCGGATATTGATACGCTGGAACGTGTTGAAATTATGCGTGATTTGCGAATGGGCGCCTTTGATGTGCTGGTAGGCGTAAATCTCTTGCGCGAAGGATTGGATTTACCGGAAGTGTCGCTGGTGGCAATTTTGGACGCCGATAAAGAAGGCTTTCTTCGTTCCGATCGTGCTTTGATACAAACGATAGGCCGCGCAGCACGTAATGTAAACAGTAAAGCAATTCTATATGCCGATAAGATTACAGACTCCATGCAACGTGCTATTGATGAAACCAATCGACATCGGGAAAAACAAATACAATATAATAAAGAACATAATATTGTCCCTAAACAAATTGTCAAATCTACGGAAGCTATTTTAGGTCAAACATCCGTTATCGACCTTGCCGCAGAGCAAAAACAAACTTATGCAAAGCCTTACAAACAAGACTCCCCTAGTGAAATTCAAGCGTCGGAACCTAAACCTACGTATCGAAGCAAGGAAGATTTGAAAAAAGCAATACGTAAAGCACAACGCGATATGCAAAAAGCTGCTAAAGAAATGGATTTCGTGTCGGCGGCACACTATCGCGATGAAATGAAACTGTTACAAGCCGAATTAGGGAAAAAATAATTTACATTAACTAAAAAATCGAATACCCCTTATTTGAATCAGGTTACATTAAAAAAGACATGATATAGAAATTACATCACGTCTTTTTATTTTATTTCGTATTTATTTCTAGTGATGGAGCTTTTTTTCCAATTCCTTGGAAAAATTAGCATAAACCATATCTCGAGATTGTAATATCATATTTTGAATTGCTAAAGCGCTTGAAATGCCATGACCTATAATAACCGGTTTACTAACCCCTAAAATAGGCATTCCTCCATAAAGTTCATAATTGAAACGCTTCATATATTCATCATCTTTAAAACCGCGCTTATAAGTAGTATACCAAAATGACTCCATCAGTTTTAGCATCATATTTCCCACAAAGCCATCACAGACAAATACATCGCAAGTACTATTGAAAAGTGTACGAGGTTCCACATTTCCAATGAAATGATAATCGGATGTATCATTCATAAGAGCGAATGTTGCTGCAGTAAGAAGATTCCCTTTACCAGGTTCTGTACCCAAATTCAATAATCCGACTTGAGGTTTCTCTACCTTCATTACACTTTGAGAAAAAATACTTCCAATCAATCCAAACTGTTGCAAAAATTCCGGTTTACAATCCGGATTTGCACCTGCATCCACCAAAAGGCAAATTCCTCCATCAATACGAGGTAATGTCGCAACTAAACATGGACGCAATACTCCTTCAAGCACCCCTGTGCTGATTGCTCCCACCAACATCGCTCCTGTATTTCCGGCACTCGCAAAAGAATCTAGTTTCCCTTGGTTTAAAAGCTGAAAGCCAACCGCCAGACTTGAATTCGGTTTTTGTTTCATGGCTTTTACTGGCTTTTCATCCATTTCAACAACCTCATCGGCATTCACAATATCAAAAGCTGTGGGTAATGCCCCTATGCGCTCTAATTCTTGATGAATAACCGATTCTTTTCCTATTAGAACAATTCGATCACTGGGATCTAGTATTGCAGATGCCAATACCGCGCCCTCTACCGTAGCTTTGGGAGCGAAATCTCCTCCCATTACATCTAATCCAACCTTCATATCTATCTAATTTTGGATACAACAACAAAAACAACGTCCTGAAACGCTATTTATTATATTGGAATATTAGTAACTTCTATTTATGTAGCTTACAGGAGGTGCTGCTTTATAGAAATCGACAGCACCACCCGTATGCATATACATATAATTCCAGCAGAAGCTCTTTATTGAAAATCAAAGAACAAATTAAGCGTTCGCTGTTTTTTCAATAGCTAATTTTCCTCTGTAGTATCCACACTCGGGACATACATGATGATACATTACTTGTGTACCACAATTACTGCATGCAATTAATTGAGCAGCTTCTACTTTATCATGAGTTCTTCTTTTTGCGGTTCTGGTTTTTGAAAACCTGTGTTTTGGATTTGGCATAATTCTATTTTTTTATTTTTAATTCTTTCAACTTTTCCCATCTGGGATCTATTGTTATTTCTTTATCTTTTTCGTTTTTTTCTTGCATTTTTTGCAATAGGCCCATCATATCGCGATCACATGTTGACATTCCATTGTAATCGTCAGGATGAATATGCCTCATAGGCAATACTGTAACTACATATTCATACATGATTTGTGATAAATCTATTTGGTATTCATTCTCCGAAAGCACGACAATATTCTCATCTTCGCTGATTTCTGTATTACTAAACTTTACATAAAGCGTTTCATTTCCGGATACGGGGATTTCCAAAGGTTTTAAACATCTATCACATACTGAACTTATGCATCCTAAAAAAGAAAAATCAAATACTAAAAGTCTTTCACTTTTTTGCATCGTTACTTCAAAAGCAACTTCACCGTCTTGCAAACTTTCATTTTTAAAACGTGAAAAAAACAATTTATTCAGGAGAAAATTATATTTATAAACACCTGATTTTAAGCCACTAAATTCTATTTTCACATCTATATCCGTACTCATCTTTCCCTTTTTACGAGTTTGCAAAATTACTGATTTTTAAAATACTATGCAACAAAAATAACAACCCTTATTCTATATTTATTCT
>CAYYUE010000012.1:0-21706 GCA_964474745.1 uncultured Bacteroidaceae bacterium
AAATGTATTTTAAAGATGAAATAACATTAAATGAATTCTCTTCTACAGAAACGAATCCTCTAGGAATTATTAGTTCTGAAATTGTAGGACCTACAATGGCCAAAGATATTCAACGAGATGCAATTATTGCAGTTATTGCAGGATTGTTGATGATCTTTATTTATATTGGACTTCGTTTCAGAAAATGGCAATTTGGTGTAGGGGGTGTAGCAGGTTTAGCTCATGACGCTATAATTGCAATTGGAGCTTTTGCGTTGTTTCATGGATTATTGCCATTTAACATGGAAGTGGATCAATCATTTATCGCTGCGGTTTTAACAGTTATCGGATATTCAATTAATGCAACGGTGGTTGTATTCGATCGTATTCGTGAATATAAAGTTTTATATCCGAAACGTACACTACAGGAACAAATTAACGGGGCTATCAATTCAACATTAAGTAGAACTGTAAATTCTTCAGGAACTACATTATTAGTATTGTTAATGATGTTTATTTTTGGAGGAGAAGTTATTCGTGGATTTGTTTTTGCTCTTTTAGTAGGTGTAGCAGCCGGTACGTTCTCTTCCGTTTGTATATCAGGATCCTTGTTGTTTGATTTACTGAAACGTAAGGAAGCTAAGTTGGCAATTAAAAAAGAAGATAAATAAGTAAATCATATTTTCAAGGGACTGAAAATCAGATTTTCAGTCCCTTGAAAATTGTGTATAACATTTTTTAGGTTGGAATTAGGATTTGGATTATTTAGTTTTGCAAATAATTTATACGATAGATGGATGATATTTGGATTATAATAGGATCAATTGTGCTTGTTGCACTCTCTTCATTTTCTAAAAAGAAAAAAGAAAATGCAAAAAAACAAGCTCCTGCTGTCGAGATGCAATCTGATGATTTCCTCGAAGAGGATTCTGCTAAGGCTATTTTATTTGAGCCTATCTTAGGTGAAAACAAAATAGGACAAGAAAAGTTTGAGGGATCTTATGGTATTTATAATTCAATAAAAAGAGATGATCAGATAATAGATGCTTTAGATGATGAAAAAGAAGTCGATTGTGAAAATTTAGATTTGCGTAAAGCTGTGATTTTTTCCACCATTTTGGAAAATCCGTATCTTTAAAAGCGAAAAATAAAAATAGATAAATAAATTAATTCTTTACATGAAAATTAGATGAGTATGTTTAGAAAAGTACTGTTAACAATTGGGTTGCTACTAGCAACTAACGTTGTGGTTTTGGCACAAGGTACTCTGAAAGGTACTATTATCAATTCCACAAACAACCAGCCAGAGCCCTTTGTAAACGTTGTCGTTCTACAGAATGGTGAACAAAAAGGAGGAGCTCAGACTGACTTTGACGGTAATTACATTATTAAGCCTTTGGCACCAGGTAATTATGATGTTAAAGTATCTTATGTGGGATTTTCCCCGGTATTATTAAAGAATGTTCCCGTAAAGGCCAGCGGCGTTTCGTATGCTGAAACTATTAAGTTGGAATCTTCTTCAACCATGTTAGATGAGGTAAAAATCGTGGAGCATAAAATTCCTTTAGTTGATAAAGGTTCTCCTGAATCGGGACAGCGTGTAAGTTCTGAAGATATTTCAAGAATGGCCGCTAACTCGGTCGATGCTATTGTTGCTGTAACAACTGCAGGAGTTGGATATAGTGACGGAGGAGTAGGAACAGCACGTGGTGAAGAAAATATGGTTACATATGTAGGGAATGCTCGTAAAAATACAGGTGTTTCAGTTCCGAAAGAAGCTATTGCTGAAATTCAGGTAATTTTAGGAGGTACGCCTGCTCGCTATGGAGAAGCAATTGGAGGTACTCAAATTATTACGTTGAAGCCGCCTTCAAATCAATATCATGGATCTCTTCGTTATCAAACTTATTTTGATTATAGATTATATAATGCTTTAGCAGCTTATTTATCAGGACCATTGGTGAAAAAATCATTGAAAGCTGAAGATGGAACATCTACGGAAAAAACAATGATAGGTTTTCGGTTAACAGCACAAGGAACATATTCACATACTAGATTATATAGACCAAGTGGTTATCGTTATCAAGTCGTAAATGATGAAAAACGTGATGAAATAGCTCAAAATCCGTTAGTATACAATCCCTCGACAGGAGCTATAAACTACGCCGCAGAATATTTGAATGCAAATGATTTCAGCGAAATTAAAAGAATGAAAAACGCAGGATCGTATAGTGCATATGTTGAAGCAGCTTTTGATATCGCTTTTACAGATAATGCGATATTGAGACTTTCTGGAGATTATCAATTTCAAAAAGTACATCTTCCTACAGCAAGTGATCTTGTAATGAATTCAGGGAGAACTTATGTTCAGGATTATAATCAATTTACAATCAATGCTGATTTTACTCATCGTTTCCCTGATGCACCAGAAATAAAAGGGGATGCAACATCTCCTCAATCAAAATCGGGTGGAACGATTAAAAATGTAATGTATAATATTACAGCGCAATTTAATAGAGAATGGGCTGAAACCTATTTGCCGGATTTGGCTGATGATGTTTTCAAGTATGGGCATGTAGGAACTTTTTCTACAGAAAAAATCCCTACTTATGCATACGAACGTATTGCAATTAATGGAATTGATCAAATGGCATTAGTTCAACAAGGTTGGAGAGACCAAATGACATATATGTCAGGTTCTGGATATAATCCTTTATTAGCAAATTATAATAATCAATTATACTATTCTGATTTATTTTCTGGAATTAGGCCGTCTTTAACAAATTTTGATATGTTGACCTCTTTCAATGGTCTGCGAAATGGAGACCTTCCTAGTTCTGTGTATGGATTGTTTTCCAATTCAGGTGTAACATCAGGATATAATTATACCAAATCATTGAATGATTATATTTATGTTCAAGCAAGAGCTGGAGCGGATATTGGTGGACATGCTTTGGAAATTGGATTCCAATATGATCAACAAATACAGCATGCTTATGCTTTAAATGCACGTGCTTTGTGGAGTATCATGAGGCAATCTGCGAACTCTCATATTTCTCAGATGGATGTAACGAATCCTATCATTGATGAATCAGGTCAATATCCAGTTGTTAGTTATGATCGTTTAGTAGGGGATGGCCAAACTTTTTTTGATGCCGCAATGCGTGAAAAATGGGGCTTATCTCCAACAGCATGGATTGATGTAGATTCTTATAATCCAGGGGATTTTTCAATGGATATGTTATCTGCAGATGAATTATTTAATAGTGGAAACTCGATTGTTTCTTATTATGGATATGATCATAGAGGAAATTTAACAAATGGAAAAACTTCATTGCAAGATTTCTTTTCAGATGGAGTGAATAGACCCATAGGTGCTTTTTCTCCCATTTATATGGCAGGATACATTCAAGATCAGTTTGATTTTAATGATTTGATTTTTAATGTAGGTATACGTGTTGACCGCTTTGATGCGAATCAAATGGTTTTAAAAGATCCTTATTTATTATATGACTCTTATACAGTTGGAGAATTGAAAAATGGTAGTATTTCATATCAAGGTATTATTCCTGATGGAGTAGGTGATGATTGGGTTCCTTATGTGGATGCTGTATCGGATAATCCTACGATAGTTGGGTTCCGTTCGGGTTCAACTTGGTATAATGCAGCGGGAGTTGAAGTTGCTGATCCTTACAAGGTTAAAGGTACTTCGGGTAAACCCACTCCTTATCGTAAAGATGCTTCATTAACTGCTCCGACAGTAGATGCGTTTAAGGATTATGACCCACAAATAGTTGTAATGCCTCGTATCGCATTTTCATTCCCTGTATCAGATAAATCGCAGTTTAAAGCTAGTTATGATATCATTAGTCGCCGTCCCTCTGGTGGATGGAGAGCAGACTACTATAACTATTTATATATGACTCAGCTTACCAGTGCTATAAACAATCCTAATTTGAAACCAGAACGTATTACAAACTATGAGTTGGGATTTGAGCAAGCCTTAAACCAAGTGTCTGCTGTTCGAATTTCCGCATACTACAAGGAAACTAAAGATTTGATTCAATTGGTACAGTATGTAGGAGCAGATCCGAATCCAAATTATTATTCATATGACAACATAGATTTTAAAACTACAAAAGGTGTTTCCATTACATATGATTTACGACAAAGTAAAAATATACGATTGAGTGCTAATTATACGTTACAATATGCCGAAGGTACCGGTTTATCTTCAACTACGATGACTCAATTAATTAAAGAAGGGTACTCTTCGTTAAAAGTATTGAACCCTATTTATGATGATCGTAGACATGAGTTTAAATTGAATTTTGATTTTCGTTATTTTGGAGGAGCCAAATATAATGGTCCAACTTGGACTCGTAAAGTAAAAGGAGAAAATGGGGAAGAAAGATCGAAAACGGTTAATGTGTTGGAAAATTTTGGTGTAAATATTACAGCGGTAGCTCAATCGGGTCGTCCTTATACCAAACAGTTATCAAACACACAAGCAACTATTGTAGGAAGCTACAGAGGAGCTCGTCTACCATGGGGATTTTATATAGATGTAGTAGTTGACAAAATATGGACTCTTAAAGTGGGTGAAGGGAATAAAAAACGGGAAACGTATTTGAGAGCAGCTATTGCTGCAAGAAATATACTTGACATCCGTAATATTGTAGGGGTATATGCTGTTACAGGGAATCCCGAAGATAATGGATATCTAACAGATCCGGAAACTCAAGCTATTATTAACTCGTATTTAAATCCGAGTTCATTTAGAGATCTCTATGCAATTAATATGGCAAACTCAGCATTCGGTAATTATTCTACTCCAAGAATGATCAGTCTCGAATTAAGTTATCAGTTTTAAAAATGAAGCATGTTTGTAATTTGTAAAAATAGAAAACAATGAAAAATATATTTTGTAAAGTAATATTAGTAATGTTCCTTTGTGCTTCTTTTGCTCAACATGTTGCTGCACGAGAGTATATAGGTACAAAAACTGTGAATAAATCTACAATCGCAACAAAAGCTACATCACGTTGTAAGAGGGCTCAAAGTACTGCTGAGTTGAATATCAATAACGTGAGAGCTTCTATTAATGCGTATGGTAATATGTGGTTTGATGGAAGTATCACAAAATATTATATTCCTGCTAATGGAACTTCAACGCCTATGTATTGTGCAGCTTTGTGGATTGGCGGTACTGACGCTAATGACCAACTTCGTCTTGCTGCTTTGCGATTCGGTTCCGAAGGTGATGATTATTGGCCAGGGCCATTAACTGTTGATGGGCAAGCTTCGGTTTCCTTAGAAACTTGTAATGCTTATGATAAACATTATAAAATTACACAATCAGAAGTGCAAATATTTCGCAGTATGTTCGATTATGAATATGATGATCAAGGAAGTATAGTAAGTGTTACTCAAAATTCGAATTATAATCCGGATGCAATATCTGATGTAATTAAAAATTGGCCTGCACACGGACAAACGTCGAAAAACCAATCAAAATACTTGGCTCCGTTTTGTGATGTAAATGGAGATGGCGAATATGATTATACTCAAGGGGATTATCCTTATTATGATTTTGATAATAAGTTATGCCCTAAAACCTTGAAAGCGAATTTAAATAGAGGTGAGAAATACGAACCTGCTCACACATTGGAAGAAACGTATGGAACAGGAGGCTCAAGTACAATAAAAGGTAGTATACTTTCAGATCAGGTATTGAAGGGAGACCAAACTATATGGTGGGTTTTCAATGATATGGGGAACTCCCATACTGAGTCGAAGGGAGCCGCTATCGGATTGGAAATCCGTGCACAAGCATTTGCTTTCTCAACCAATGACGAAATTAATAATATGACGTTCTATTCGTATGAAATTATCAACCGTTCTACTTATATTCTGAAAAATACGTATTTTAGCCAATGGGTAGATCCGGATTTAGGATATGCACATGATGACTACGTAGGATGTGATGTGAAAAGGGGATTGGGTTATTGCTATAATGGGAAAGATATAGATGGTGCAGGTACTGCAGAATGTTATAAAGGAAATCCACCTGCTATTGGAATCGACTTTTTCCAAGGCCCTTACATGGATGCCGATGGAAAAGACAATCCTAAAATTGATATAGAAAGAGCTAAAAACAGTGATAGATACAGATCGTTAATCGCTAATTATTGGATAGATTCATTAGGATGCTACGACACTATACAATTGTCGGAAGATGCGGATTTATTTTATGATGATAAAACAGGCGGTGTTTGGTATTTTGTACCTGGAGATGTTATAGGGAATTGTGCCATTAACGGCGTGAATTTCGGAAATGGTATTACAGATGACGAACGGTTTGGGATGCGTAGATTTGTGTATTATCAGAATAGTAGTAATGCTATTGATGGAGAACCTTCAAAAGCAATGGATTATTATAACTATTTGAGAGGATACTGGAAAAATAATACACGTATGAAATATGGAGGAAACGGTTCTTCTGGTTCAGGAGTGACTGAGTTTGGTTGTGATTTTATGTTTCCTGGAAATAGTGATCCTTGGAATTGGGGAACTGATGGTAATATAGTTGATGAATGGACTGAAAAAACTGCAGGCAATCAACCGGGAGATCGTCGTTTCATGCAATCTGCAGGACCTTTTACTTTGAAACCAGGAGCTTTAAATTATATTACTGTAGGTATTCCTTTTGCTCAAGCTGCATCAGGTGGCCCTGCTGCTTCAGTTGCGTTATTACGTGAAATTGATGATAAATGCCAAGCCCTATTTGAAAACTGCTTTAAGATTATAGATGGTCCAGATGCTCCAACTTTAGTAGTGCAAGAGTTGAAAAATGAAGTAATTTTATATTTGACATATGACAATGAAAATTCTAATAACTACAAGGAAAAATACAATGAATTAGATCCTTCTATTGCGAAGTTTTATTCCGAAGTAGTGAAAGATACAGTCAGAGATGCTGGTGGTAATATATTGATTGATGCTAATGGAGATGCTGTTACGCGGGATAAATATGTTCAACAATCGTATACAAATGCTCAGAGAAGTTATAAGTTTGAAGGATATCAAATTTATCAATTGAGAGATGCTACTGTGTCCATTGCAGATATAGGAGATGAAACCAAAGCTCGATTGGTCGCTCAATGTGATGTTGAAAATTATTATGATACAACCAAAACACTGCCTATTGGAAAATTAGTTAATTATGAAATGAATGGAACAATTGGCGCTTTAGTGCCCTCCGTAAAGGTTTCAGGAGCTAATGCGGGTATAAAACATTCATTCCGTATTACAAAAGATGCTTTTGCAAAAGGAAATAATACCACGTTGATTAATCAGAAAGAATATTATTTCATAGCTGTTGCATATGCTCATAATTCGTACAAAGAATATGATCCTTCTAACGCTACAAAATTGGATGGACAAAAAGAACCTTATTTGGCAGGACGTAAAAATGAAAAACAAGGCTCTATTGAAGCAGTGAAAGCAATCCCTCATGATCCTTCGTCTGAAAATGGAGGTACTGTTATACAAGCTACGTATGGAATGTCTCCTTATATTACCCGTATCGAAGGATTCGGTAATGGAGGGAATGTGTTGCGATTAACAAAAGAGTCGATAGAAGAATTGATGGGAGCTCCAGGAGTTTCTGGTAAACCTGCAGGAACTTTAGGCTCAAATGGCAACATGAGTAATCCATGTATACTTGCTCACCCTCGTTATGAAAAAAATTACGGACCGGTAACTATTCGTGTTGTGGATCCGTTAAGTGTAAAAGCAGGAGAGTTTTATATCAAATTTAATGGAATTGATTCAGCTGCTATGTGGACGATGTCTCGAGTAGATGGACAACCTATTTATGATAATGTATACTCTATAGAGTCAGAACAAGCTATAGGTCGTTATAATGAACAATTGTTCTTAGATTTTGGAATATCAATATGCATTTCAAATGCTAAAGCGGTTGCCTCTGATTTTGTTGTGGGTGCTTCTGGTGTAATGGGTGGTTATGTAAAATCAGGCTCATTCTTAAGTGCATCGATGTCTGCTTCAACGCCATGGTTAAGCGGAGTTTCCGATGATGATAATTATATGCAATACAATTGGATACGTTCTGGTTCTCAATTTGCTGAGGGTAATAGATCTTCATTTTTGAATAGTGATGAGGATGTAGTTCTGTCTCAGGGAGGATACTTGGATGAAGATTATTATAAGAGCACGATTGACGATGCAGGTAGGGTCATTACTTATGCTATTGATAAAGACGAAACTTTTGAAAAAGTATTACCTTTATCTTCTTCTGGAAAAGGTTCTTGGGCTCCTTATGGATTATGTTCTTCCTTAAATTATCATCCTGCATTTTCTTTCAGGTATTATATGGCTGATTATTCGAAGTTTACTTACGATAAAGATGGTAATTCAGCGGGCCCCTCAAGCGGATATAATCGATACAAAACATCCTATAATAAAGTATTTCGTAGCTTTTATGATCAATCTACAAATAAATCACTTGTATACAATGACTTAACTAAATTGTCAAGCGTTCGTGTGGTAATTACAAAAGACAAATCAAAATGGACTCGTTGTCCGGTTATTGAAATGTGTGATGATTATACATTGGCAGAAGGAAATGCTCGTCGTTTCCAAATGCGTAAACATGCATCTGTAGGTAAAAATGGACAACCTGATGGAACAGGTGAAGGTATGGGATGGTTTCCGGGATATGCTATTAATGTTGAAACAGGAGAACGTTTAAATATGATGTTTGGAGAAGATTCTCGTTATACTCAGCATAATGGAAATGATATGTTATGGAATCCCACTTCTACAATATTGGAAGGATCTAGCGATTATGTAATGGGAGGACGTCACTATATATATGTATTGGGAGCAAACAAACAAGTGTTTAAAAATTTGAATGTAGATAATAATACATTAACATATTACAATACTCCATCTTATGATGAAGGTGTTTGGGCCGCAAAAATGTTAGCTTCGTTAGATCGCTTGATGTCCACTGTCGATAAAATAGCAAGTGGATTGGATGAAGGGTTACTATACTCTGAAGCAAATAAACCGGTTCTAGCGGTTCGAGATTCTGTAGCTTTATTATATGCAAGTATTATGTGGGTTAATATGCCATTAGTTGCTTCTACATATCAATTTAAAAGTTATGATAAAATACCTTGTGATGTAACTATTGATTTAAATGTTACTAAACCTTATACTCAGTATTACAGTGCAAACAACACATCGCCTTCTCAATGTGGACTAACAGTTCAAAATGCAAATAATCCGATGTATTTATTTGAAATAACAAGTGATATTGTAACACTAACAAATCAATCCAGTTCAAATGAAAATTTGAAAAACTCAATATTGGATAATATATCGGTAATACCAAATCCATATTACAGTAGTTCTGCTTATGAAACTTCCAGTCAATTAGATACACGAGTTCGAGTTGCTAATTTACCTGCAAATTCTATTGTTTCGATCTATACTGTTGATGGAACTTTAGTGAGACGTTTAGGCCCTTCACCAAGTGATGCCGGTAATGCAGATCAAGGGTATACGTTGGATTGGGATTTAAAAACGCATACAGGATTGCCAATTTCAGGAGGAATGTACTTAATACACGTGAAAACTCCAATGGGAGAAAGGATTATTAAATGGTTCGGAACTATGCGTCCGGTTGATTTAAATTCATTCCAATTTAATTAATAAGAAGTTGCAAATTTACTATTAAAATATAGAATTGATATGAAAAATAGATATAGAATATTAGTCTTGGTTTCTCTGATAATATTGTTTTCAGGAGGAACCGCTATTGCAGGGAATGATGATCGAAGAGGGACTGCCGGAGCTGGGGAATTGTTGATTAATCCATGGGCTCGTAGTGCAGGTTGGGGTGGTGTAAACACTGCAAACGGTCGTGGTATTGATGCTACTTTTTCTAACGTGGCTGGATTGGCGTTTGTTGAAAGAACGGAAGTAGTTTATACGAACACACAATGGTTAGGTGGAACCTCCTCTATTAATGCTATTGGGATTGGACAACGGATAGGAGAATCTGGAGTATTAGGTGCCGCTATTATGGCTATGGGGTTTGGTGAGATTCCTATTACTACAGTTGAAAGCCCTGAAGCAGGAACAAATGGAACTTATTCTCCGACATTATTTAATATCAATGTGATGTATGCACATTCATTTTCTTCGAGTATTCACGGGGGTGTGAACGTGAAAATAATTTCACAATCAACAGATAATGTTACAGCAATGGGTTTTGCATTGGATGCAGGTATTCAGTATGTGACAGGTGATGAGAGTCAAATTAAATTTGGGGTTGCCTTAAAAAATATAGGACCTGCTATGAGTTTTTCCGGTGACGGCTTGGCCGTTCCAGGAACTGATTCTAAAACTGTAGAAGAACGTTCGGCGACATTTGAAATGCCTACGTGCTTAAATATTGGTGCTTCATATGATTTTTTATTCTCTGTGTATGATCAACGTCTTACTATTGCAGGGAATTTTACATCAAATGCTTTTATGAAAGATAATTTTATTATAGGTGCGGAATATGCATTATTAAATATGTTTGAAGTGCGTGCTGCTTATGTATACCAAGCAGATATTCTTAGTGATGATGAGCGTACAACTTCTATGACCGGACCAACAGCTGGAGCTACATTTAAAATTCCTCTTTCAAAGAAAAAAGGAGATCGTAAAACGGTACCTACATTAGCTTTAGATTATTCATATAGAGCTGCAAGTCCTTTTAAAGGATCTCACTCTATCGGGGTAGGTATTTCATTCTAATAAAGTATATAAACATAATAAGAATATTAGGAAAGACCTCTAGAGGTCTTTCCTAATGTTTTACATATATAGAAAAACTAATACAGGAAATAATTGTTTATACCCCTTAACGGTTCTTTCGATGTATTTCTGAAATAAAAATTGTACGATTTATAAATTAAAATATAATAGGTATATGGGAGAAATTAAATATTATAATGAAGCAGGGTTGCAAAAACTAAAAGAGGAATTGCATTATCTTATAGCCAAAGAACGTCCTGCTGCCGCTACTGCCATAGCTGAAGCTCGTGATAAAGGTGATTTATCAGAAAATGCCGAATATGATGCTGCTAAAGAAGCTCAGGGTTTATTAGAAGCTCGTATTTCGAAATTGCAAGATCTTATTGCAAATTCACGATTGTTGGATGAATCTAAAATTGACAGTTCAAAAATTTTATTGCTTTCGAAAGTAGAAATTAAGAATGTAAAGACAAATTTGAAGTTGAATTATCATATTGTTCCTGAAAGTGAAGCGGATACAAAAAAAGGAAAAATATCAGTAGCATCACCTATTGCGAAAGCTCTATTAGGAAAACGAGTAGGAGATGTCGTTGAAGTAAAGGTTCCTGTGGGCATTGTGAATTTTGAAGTAATTTCAATAGATCGTTAAAAGTAACTACGATGGCATCAATATTTACAAAAATTTGTCAAGGACAGATTCCTTGCTATAGAGTGGCTGAAACGGATGAGTGTTTAGCGTTTTTAGATATTTCACCTATCGCAAAAGGACATGTGTTGGTAATCCCTAAAAAGGAAGTAGATAATATTTTTGACTTGGATGACACTACTTTTCTACAATTGCATTTATTTAGTAAGCGTGTGGCGATTGCTTTACGTAAAGTAATTCCATGTGTAAAAGTAGGAGTTGCTGTTATTGGAATAGATGTTCCTCATGCTCATATTCATTTGGTTCCAATACATGATGTAGGAGATTTGAATTTTGCAAAAGAGCGAATATGCTTAAATGAACAACAATTGATTGATCTAGCTGCGGAAATAGGAGCAGCAATGAATACATAGTATATATACAAGGATTAAAAAAAATGCTTGATATAAAGCTTTCGGTTTTATTACAGCGGATATTAAAAATAAATTAAAAGAGGTTTCTTAATTCATCATCTTAAGCAGCCTCTTTTAGTTTATGTTTTTTCTTTTTTTATAAATGAAGAAACAATTCCAATAAAGTCCGAAAAATTATCATTTTGTACCCAATGTCCCGCATGCTTAATCTCAACTAGGGTAAAGTCTGTGAATGTACATTTTAGATTTTGTATGTTGTTACTCGTCACATAACATGAATTTTCACCTTTGATAAGTAATGTTTGAGTTGAAATCGTTTTCGGTAATAGGATGGGGGCAAAGATAGATTGATATTGAGATACTATTATAGGTGTATTCCATTTCCATACAAAACCTTCTTTTGATCTTTTTAATCCTTTTAGCAATAAATTAACAATGTTAGGGTTTTGTGTAAAGTGGTTTTGAAAATATGTAGCAATATCCACTAATCGAAAAAATGAGGGTAATGGAGTGCTAATACAATTATACAACTCCATAATGCAGTTTGTAGGTGTACACATTTCGGATGTTATGTCTATGAGGATAAGCTTTGAAATATGATGAGGTCTTTCTGTTAGCATTTTTAACGCGATTTTCCCTCCATAGGAGTGCCCGATAATAATAGGCTTCCGAACGGAAATGGAGTCTAGAAAGTCCCAGATGATTTCGGCTTGAGATTCGTATGAAATAGTATTTATATGTATTGATTTTCCATGATTAGGCAAATCAGGAATAATTATATGAAATTCTTTTTTTAATGCTTGAGCTGTGGGAATCCACATATCGGAGGATCCTAATATCCCATGTAAAATAACAATATCTTGTCCTATTCCGAATTCTCTATGGAAAAGCATTTGTTTGATTTTTAATTTCTGCCTTACGGTTTTCTTTTTAAACCGTAAGGCAGAAAATTAATTTTTATTTATGAGAATTGGTTTTTATTATTTTTCGAATTGTAGTTGATTTAGGCATTGTTATATGTAATGTATAAACACCTTCAGGAAGGTCTGTTATATCTACTATTTTAGTATTCTCAAATGTTTTCATTAAACGACCGAAGATATCCAATACAGTTACTATTTGAACTGTTTCTGCTGATATTGTAATTGTTCCTGTAGTGGGGTTTGGGTAAAGTTCAATATGGCCGGGAGCATTCACATCTTGTATTCCTGTGGATCTTTCGAAGTAGGCTATATGCACGGTGTCTTGTACTACAACTATCGTACGAGGATTTTCTGTATTGTCGTCATCCCATTTTTTGAAGCGATACCCTTCATTAGCAGCGGCTGTAAGTAGGGTACTAGAACCATATGCGTAAATACCAGTTCCGGAAACATTTCCCATGGTTATTCTTTCAGAAATAGCTGTAACTGTAAAAGAATCTATCGCAAAAAAGGCAGTGAGAGAGAGATGTTCAGTTACGGTTATTGTACGGGGATTTTGGGTGTCCCCATCATCCCATTTTATAAAATGGTGATGAGGGCTTGCTATTGCTGTAAGCGTCAATTGTGTATTGTATGGATAATTTCCACATCCCGAAATACTTCCCATTTCTATGTTATTCGGATTTGCAGCAATCGTAAATGTATCAGGGGCAAATATTGCCATATAGGATGTACTTTGGGAAGCTACAAAAATACGAGGATTTTCTATTGATTCATCGCCCCATTTTACAAAGTGATGATAGGGGGCTGGTATCGCTTCCAAAGTAATTGTATCGCCCGATAAATAAATTCCATGACCAGATGTGCTTCCCATTACGGAGTCGTTTATAGTAGCTGTAATTATACAAATTTCATAATTTGTTGATGCAAATGTTGCTATATAAGTGACATTCTGTGTTACTGTAATCGTTCTAGAGGATTCCATGTTACCGTCGTTCCAAGAAACAAACTGATAACCCGGTTTAGGCGTTGCCGTAAGAGTTATACTAGAACCAACCCCATAGTTTCCTCCTCCTGAAACGATTCCCATGATTGTATCATTCGAATGAACTGTAATGTCGTAAGTAATAGGGACTCCTGCTACCGATATATCGTCTAATACCACACCATATCCATAATTACTGGTTGCTTCAAATGCAATTTGATACGTAGCAGATGGGTTAGGAAGGTTGATTGTACGAGACGTCCATGTGTCGACATTTGATAGATACGAATTTAATAAAATCCATGTACTAGAAAGGTTTTCTCTATAATAGATTCTTAACTCGTCTTGGTCCCCTCCATATTCTTTTTGTGCATGCCAAAAGGAAAGTGTAGGATTTGTAACGGTAGTAAGGTTCAATAAGGGTGTTATTAATTTTGTAGCACTACCACGTTCTGTATATGTAAAAGTTGCATTGTAAGAACCGGAATGGGCTGTTGGGGGATTTGTATTATTCCAACCTCCTGTTTGATAAGTCCAGTCGAGGGTTCCGGATACATATTCTTGTGTCCAGCAAGAAGGTAACGCTCCAGATTCGAAGCCTTCCGAATAGGGAAGTGATTGAGCACTACACAACGTGGTAAAGGATCCTTTATTCGACCAAGATCCCGTGTCAATGGCATTGCAAATCGAACGTACATAGAAATCATAATTGGTAGAAGGAGTAAGAGTTGTTAGAGTATGGTTGTTTGAAGAAACAACAGTTCTGATTCCGGAACCTATTGTAAATCCTGATATACCATATTCTATTTCATAATGTGTTACGGAATTGGATGCGATCCATCCTAATGTTGCCGACTGAAGCCCTATATTTGAAACAGCCAAATTTACTGGCTTTACACATGGTATAAAAGTGTAGGTAAATGATATCGAATTATTCGTATTTGCTGTGATATTGGAAATATTTAGTTCACTGAGAGATCCATCGGTCAAAAAAGGATAAGGATCTGTAGAATCATCGAATGAAGACCTATTTACAGATGAACTAAAATGAGCTGTATTTAAATTACCGTCAGTGGTATGTGTGCCTCCCGGGCGGTATATATATACCTCATCGAACACAGAAACACCGTCGTAATTCGCGTTTCCATGATATAAAGTGTTAATTCTGTAGATTAATAGTCCGGACCCTGGTAGCTGACCTTCGAAACGTTGTGATTTGTTTCTATATTCTAGTACGTAATATTGATTAGGGTCTCTGCTGGCAATTTTATAACACACATTATTATTGGATAAAGTTCCTAAAGCATTGAGAGTATAGGTCCCGGATTGTGTTATTTCAGGTATGCTATCAATCCAATTTCCGTACCGATATTTCATATATGCACCTGAATGCTGAGGAGGATTTGCATTTTCGTGCATCAAATCCCATCTTCCAACAGCTTGTAAATTAGTGCTATTATAATAATGATATAGGTCGGGAGCTCCTAGTGTATGGAACATTTCGTGACTCAATACACTATTTGAAAAATAGGAAGAAGCTCCTTCTAATTGGAAATTATATACGTTTACCAGTTTATTATTGATATATGCATATTGACTATAAAGATTCCATTTATGAGGCCATAATAAGTCGCTCCAATCGTCAACATTTCCTTTTACAACAAAGCATACATTGTCGACATATCCATCATTATCATAATCGATATTTAAAGAGTAAGGAATGGAGGAACTGACAAAATTAACCGCATTTTTCAATAACTCGTGTTCTCGTGCTACGCGTTGGGCGTCTCCATTGTATCCGATTGTATTGGTAACCGAATAGGGTTGATAATAACCTCTGGAATAAGTATCTTGATAGGATAAAATAGTGTTTCCATTAGGCGTAGGATAAAAATGAGTCTTGATATTCAACTTGCCGTAGGAAGCAGCTTTAAAATAATTACACATTGAATTAGCTGTTGGAGTAGTAGTATCATTAAACATATTGTTAACGGTAGAAAAAGATGTATTTAAATTGGATTCTCCCGCAAAACGAATAAATATAACGATATTGTTGATCGCACCTCTATTGGTATTTGTATCTCCATTCATTTTTCTCGCCGATTTAGGTACAGATGCTAAAAATGCTTCTCGCTTAGCATTCCATTGAGCTGCAGAAATATTTATTTTGGGTTGTAGTCCTACTTTTGCAGGATTGTCTATTCCGGGAATAAATCGTGTGGGTACTAACTTTTCTCCAATTTTATCAGCATATACAAAATATCCTGTTTCTGGGTTCAATATAATTGTATATCCATTCGTATCGTGTAGATAATGATAATACTCGTCACCTGTGGCATAGCAATGAAGCTTGCTACCATCGGGTTGAGTTAATATTCGGGGAACGTTTTCTAGAAAAGCAGCTTGTAATGTTGCAATTACAATACTTAAAAATACACATAAAGATACGATTCGTTTCATTTGATTATGTTTTTAATTATTATTTCATTAAGATGAACAATACTCACATCATTCGTAATTGAAAATGAAGCATTTTAATCAAAGATTTTCAATTACGAGAAATGCAAAGATAATCATTTTAATACTAAAAACCAAATTATTACTTGATAACGTTAATTGTTTTATATACTAAGATTTTAAGCATTGACTATATATGTCAATTCTTTTAAATCGCATGTGATTATATTGTTTTCGTTAGAAATTAGTACAAGATGTCCGTAATCATCAACATCTTTTATGGTGGCGGAGATCAGTTTTTCTTTATAATAATAAGGTTGTATAGACTTAAAATATAAAAGATTGTTTAAATACTCTTGATTCAATTGTTCGAATTGCTTTGCTTTTAACTGGGAGTATCGATTTTCAATGCAGGATAACAGTTTTTCCAAAATGGTTTTTAAGTTGAATGAAGTTTGTAGAAGCATTTGTAAAGAAACCGCATTTTTTGCCGCAGAAGTAAAACAGGTTTGATTTACATTAAATCCAATCCCTCCGATAGCAGCAGCATAGGTACTACCTGTGATACTGTTGGAAACTAAAATACCGCAAATTTTGCAACGATCCACATAAATATCGTTTGGCCATTTAATATGAATACGTGATTTTGGTAGTAAAGAGCTTAAGTAATCCAAAATGCCAAGCGAAAGGACTTTGGAAATCATGAATTGATTTTGGATGGATAAGAATGTAGGTTTTAGAATAATGCTGAATGTTAGGTTTTCTCCTGAATTACTTTCCCATGAATTTCCTTTTTGTCCGATACCGCAGGTTTGTTCTATTGCCCATATTACAGTCCCGTCTTCTAATGTAGATAGATCTAGTTGTTCCGCATATGTATTGGTAGAATTCAATTGTTGGAAAAAGAGTATTTTTGCCATATAGACGATAATGGATTTTTATTTTCGAATTACAATGATATTTCCGGCATCGTTAATTTTTAAAATTTGAGAACTTTGAGAACTTCCGGATAATTCGGGTAGGTTCGGAACGACGTGATCAACCATCTTTATCAATTCTGAATCGATTTCGTGAAAAGACAGAGGAGAAGGTTTTTTAGAGAAATTCGCAGAAGTACTTACGATAGGTTTCCCTAATTGTTTTAATACTTCGTGACAAAAATCCATATTTGGAATTCGAATACCAATACTGCCATCTGCGGCCATAAGTTCAACGGGTAAATTACATGCTTGCGGATAAATAATAGTAGTGGGAATTTTGATTGTGTTCAATATGTCCAATGCTGCTTGAGGGATGGAGGTTACGTAATGCCTTAATTGATCGATGTCGGCACATAAAATTAATAGACTTTTATTGTGATCTCTTTCTTTTATTGCGTAAATTTTTTCAATAGCTGAGACGTTGGTTGCGTCGCATCCCAGTCCCCAAATGGTATCTGTAGGATATAATACGATTCCACCTTTTTGGAATGTAGTTACAGTGTCTTCGATAATTTTTTTGTACATGTTTTTTTAATGATTTAAAGTGCAAATATACGTAAAATATGACGTAACGTTCTTTTATAAAAGAAGATATGTTTCAAAGAATTGATTACTAGATGTTAGCATTGATATAGAGTAAAAAAGCGTTTGTACTAATAACAAAACTTCCTTTTTTTAAAAAAAAAATCGTATTTTTGCGTTTTAAAACTCTATTCAAAAGAGGATGTGTTTGGGAATTATGAAGAAATACAATTAAATATATCTATAAACTTAAAAAAACAGAAAATTATGTTTAAAAATCAGCCTAAAGGACTAATAGCGGCGGCCCTGGCTAATATGGGTGAGCGCTTTGGTTTTTACATCATGATGGCAATTCTAACGTTGTTCATCTCTGCAAAATTTGGTTTGTCCGAGACGACAACCGGATATGTTTATTCGGCTTTTTATGCCTCCATTTATTTATTGGCGTTAGTGGGAGGTGTTATTGCCGATAAAACGAAAAATTACAAAGGAACTATTCTCGTGGGTTTAATCATGATGGCCGTCGGTTATTTGATTATCGCTATCCCTACGCCGACTCCGGTTCCCAGTATGGCTATTTATTTAGGAATTACATGTTTAGGACTTTTGGTTATCGCTTTTGGTAATGGATTGTTCAAAGGAAATTTGCAAGCTTTAGTGGGTCAAATGTATGACAACAAACAGTATGCGGACAAAAGAGATTCCGGATTCCAAATTTTCTATATGTTCATCAATATTGGAGGTTTCTTTGCTCCCTGGATTGCTATTGGAGTGAGAAACTGGTGGTTAAAAGTTAATAATTTCGATTATAACGCAGGATTGCCTGAACTTTGTCATCAATATCTTGAACAAGGTGATGCCATGAATGTGGAATCGATGACTCGTCTTACCGATTACGCAAATGCTGTTTCTTTAAATGGAACATCAGTGACAGATATCAATATTTTTGTAAATAGCTATTTGGATGTGTTTAATCGTGGATTCCAATATGCTTTTATGGCTGCAATTGCTGCTATGTTGATTTCATTGGTTGTTTATTTAATAAATAAAAATAAATTTCCGGATCCTGCTAAAAAAACGATGGTAACAGAAGACGGCGCTCCTAAAATGAGTAAAGAAGAAGTTCAAATGAACGTACAAGAAATTAAACAACGTATATATGCTTTATTTGCAGTATTTGGAGTTGTTATTTTCTTCTGGCTTTCTTTCCACCAAAACGGTTACTCTTTAACTTACTTTGCAAGAGACTATGTAAATTTAGAGGTTATCAATATAGATTTAGGCTTTACAACGATTAAGGGGGCTGAAATATTTCAATGTGTAAATCCTTTCTTTGTAGTAACGTTAACTCCGCTTATTATGTGGTTATTTGGCTTTTTAAAGAAAAAAGGCAAAGAACCTTCGACACCGATGAAAATTGCAATAGGTATGGGAATTGCAGCATTGGCTTATGTATTTTTAATGATATTCTCTTTTACTTTGCCTGCAAAAGAAATGTTGAGTGGAATGAGCGTGGATGCATTGGATGCTATGAGAGTTACACCTTGGGTAATGGTAGGACTGTATTTCATATTAACAGTTGCTGAATTATTTATATCTCCTCTAGGATTGTCGTTTGTTTCAAAAGTAGCTCCTCCGCATTTGCAAGGATTGATGCAGGGTTGTTGGTTGGCCGCTACCGCTGTAGGAAATTCTTTATTATTTATTGGAGGAATTTTATATACATCTGTTCCTATTTGGGCATGTTGGTTGGTATTTGTTGGTGCAACAGGTGCTTCTATGATCGTAATGCTTTCTATGGTTAGATGGCTTGAAAGAGTTGCTAAATAATAAAAACAGATAACTTATAAAAAAAGAGAAGAACCAAAAAGTTCTTCTCTTTTTTTATTTTAGGAGTAAAATGCATTTTTCGAATATAAAACAAAAGGTAAATGCCATAAACTTGATAACGAATAAAAGTTAGCAAAAGAATCTCAAACGAGGAATGAGCATGTAAAGAACATATTTAGCATGGATAAAGACATCATGATATGGCGTGCAACGGAATAGGGATTTGTAATCAAAAATATAATTAGCAGGCGATTCGAATAGGTATACCATAGATCGCATGAATTTCCTGAAACTTGTAGATAATAATTGTCAAATAACACATGGGGCAATTTAAAATTCGTAAAGATATTATTCCCATATCTTTACGAATTTTAAATTTAATTTACATGTATTATACTAGATAGAATCAGCTATTTCTTAGTTGTAAACAAAAAGCGTATTTCCGTCGTAAGATGTAGCATATTGTCGTAAACAAGAGTTGGCAGGTCCTTTGATGGGTGATCCGTCGGTATAAACGAATTGTGATCCGCATTTGGGGCATTCCAATATAACACCTGATTCGGAATCTACTTCTACAGCAACCTTATGATCGATAGGGCAAGCTCTTTCGTAGGCGAGAAATTCATTCCAAGAATAACGAAATACAATTACTCCGCTGTATCCTCCAATAAAATATTCATAACCGCCCACTCTGTTCAAATTGATATAAGCTGTTGAATTAGGAGTGATAGAAAAATTGACATATCCAATGGGTGTTTCGCTATCTTTGCTACAGCTAACTAACCCGACAACGCAACATAAAAAGACAAGTATTGTTTGAATTCTTTTTTTCATATTTAAACTTTTTTCATACGTGTATAAAACCGACGATCTTTTTATGTATCGGCCTATACGAATTTATTTTCTAGAAGAGCGATGTAGTGTAAGCCTATTCACTGTATATGACAGTCATTACCACTTTTGCAACTTGGTCCATCGCTTGTTTGTCAATAACGTGAATATCATCATTTACTGTATGCCATTGTTTGAAAAAACTTTCTCCGATTTGATTTTGCACAATATCAATCATGGGAATTTTTGCGATCTGGTTCACGTATAAATGGTCGTCTAATATAGGCCCGGTGTTTTCGTTTACAAAAGAGCTTCCATAACCTAACTGATTGGCGGTATTCCACACTTTATTCAGTAATCCTGGGGCAAAAGTTCGTGAAACTTCTTCTTTGGTGTATCTTGGGTTTGCATTGCCCACCATGTCGAGTAAGATTCCATATTTGGCTTGGTAAAATAGCTGATGTGGATTTCGTGCCCAGTACTGGGAACCCAAACACCAGGTGTTGTCTTTGTATTCTTTTTCAAATTCGGGAATCCCTTGATCTTCTACATCGAAAAAAATGATATCAATTCCAACGTTGGGTTTTTGCTGTTGCATACCACGGGCTATCTCCATAAGCACTGCTACTCCGCTGGCGCCGTCGTTAGCACCGAGAATAGGTTTTTTATGGTTAGCGGGATCCGGATCGTGATCGGCGTATGCTCTGGAATCCCAATGTGCAGCTAAAAGAATTCTGTTTTCTTTTTCCGGTGAAAACGAAGCAATGATATTCTTTCCAGAAGTAGTTGAATGGTCCCAAAGTTGGGTTTTGAAATCTTGAACAATTACAGTATCTGCCCATTGATTCATTTTTGAAATAAGATAGTTTGCACAAGCTTTATGAGAAGCCGTTCCCGGTACGCGAGGCCCAAACGACAATTGTTCTTCGACAAAACGATAGGATGAATCCGAAATAAAATTGGGAATCGAAACTTGAGCTAGATTTTTAGATTCGGATATATTAGAGACACCCGATTTGTTATTGTTAGTACAAGCTGCAAAAAAACTAACGATAACAAATGTAATCAAAATTGTTTTTTTCATAAGAATTATTGGAACTCAAAAATTAATATAGTATTTTTAATTATAATCGTTACTCAATCAATTGTTTATTATTGATTTGAGATGTCTTTATACGATACAAAAATACATTTTTTCAACCGTATAACAAATCTCAATAATTGTATATGTTGAAATAACAATAGGTAACGATTATAATTAAAAAAACTATATTAATTTTTGAGTTCCAATAATTCTTATG
>CAYYUE010000013.1:0-21169 GCA_964474745.1 uncultured Bacteroidaceae bacterium
GCAGGTTGCCCGATGGGTGGTTATGTGAGAGGATAATCCCCGAAGCATGAGCTTTCAAGGCTGTTTGCAGGATTATTTTCACGTCCATTACTGTTTCAGCCATGCCACCTTTAGAGATAAGGGAAACGCCTAAAACCTTATTAGCACGGTTCAGAAATAACACATAGCTTTCTTCGTGATGCTCCATACATTCTGTATAGAACGGTTTCAAATGAGAATAAGACGATTGAGAAGTTAAGATTTTCACCCTTTCGGATGCTTTTACATTGTCTTTATAAGAGATAGTGATTTCCGGCATGGTAAATTCTGTTGTTTTCATAACTACTGAATTTTAAATTAAACAATAAGAAATTTTGCCGGACACCCACAGTTTGGCGGGGACTTCAACCATATCTTTTCAAAAAATACGACCCGTAGGTGTGGAGATTTTTTAGAAAACCGGAACGGTTCAGATTTGGTACTTGTCCCCGCCGGGCTGTAACTTTGCTAAAATTTGTGATTGAGATACATTACTTTAGGGAATTGAAAAAGGGGCATTACTTTCGTGATACCCCTTTAGACAACTCAATACCTTAGACCGCTATTCGTCATACGTTCTATATCCGATTGGATTACGTGGCTTCGGTTCGGGTTTGCTTAGTAACTGTGTCAATGCCTGATACACTTCACTGAATTGTGCATCTGTGCTTTGCTCCAGTTCCTCAATGCGTTTGAAAAGTTCTTCGTAACCGATTGACATTTGGCGCATGAGAACAAAAGCCCGCATGATGGATATATTTACATCAATGGCTATCTGTGAACGTAATACACTTGATAGCATTGCTACCCCTTGTTCAAGAAAAGCTAATGGGGGCGTAGGAGTATGCCGGATGTTTTCGGGGAACTTATCACAGTTTGTGATAAGTTCCTGCCATTCTTCCTTTGTAAGTTGAAAAGCAAAGTCGCTGGGAAAGCGAGATTGATTTCTTTTTACTGCTTGTTTTAAGGCTCTCGTTTCAACTTGATAAAGTTCTGCCAAATGGAAGTCGAACATGATACGACAACCCCGAACTTCAAAAATCTTGTTTTGAATGATTTGTAAGTCCATAGAATTATTGTTTTATGAATTAATATGAGGGAATGAGGGTGACTAACAAGTTTTTTTAACCTCACGAGAATGGAGTATTTGAAAACGGTCTCGAATAGGAGTCCGAATAAAAAACACTAAAATCGTTTAGTTTTTGACTTGTTAGTCAGCCTCATAGAGTTAATAATTTGCTTCTTCATAGATTTTTTCCACACCTGTAAACTTGCCAGTTAAACCTTTCATATCATTACTTATTTTACTATTAGTAATGCGGGCATAAATTTGGGTTGTTTCTATATTTGTATGTCCTAACATCTTGGAAACAGTTTCAATAGGCACACCTTTCGCAAGTGTAGTCGTCGTTGCAAATGTATGGCGCGCGAGGTGGAATGTCAGTGTTTTTCGTACTCCACAAACATCACCAATTTCTTTTAAATAGGCGTTCATTTTCTGATTGCTTAGAATAGGCAATAATAATCCGTTAGGTAATTTACCCTTATATTTATCTAAAATCATTTGGGGAATTTTGAGCAAAGGAACATCCACCTTTATATCGGTTTTCTGTCGTTTGGTCATTATCCACAGATTGCCATCAAAAGAAGTGCGTATATTATCTTGTGTCAGATTCTTAACGTCTATGTACGCAAGACCGCAGAAACAAGAAAATATAAATATATCACGCACGTGTTCCAATCTTTCAGATACGAATTTTTTCTTTAAGATTTTAGCAATTTCTTCATCCGTCAAATATCCTCTATCGACTTTCTTCAACCGAATTTTATAGTTTGCGAACGGATCACCAACCAATAAGCCATTATTGCGAGCTATCAGGATAATACGCTTAAAGAACTGCATAAACTTGGCTGTCGTGTTTGCGCCGCATTTACAGGTAGTCATTAGGTAAACCTCGAAGTCACATATGAACATCAGAGTTATTTCTTTCAGGGAAATATCCGATACATTATACTTATCTTTAAGGAAAGACTGCATATGATTATAGGTGACTTTGTATTTCTGCAAGGTTGCAGCAGTCTTACTGATACCTACCAACTTTTCTACATCGGCGTTATGCTTTGCAAACAAAGCTAATAGTGTTTCGTGGCTCTCGGCTATTCCCAAAAACTCATTTTTTACTTTCTCGGCAGTTACATAGTTATCCCGTCTTTGCATTTCGTGGTAGATGTTATGCAAAGATGCCTTTATTTCTTCCAGTAAGGAGTTTACTTGTTTATTGGCGTTACTACGTCCGGTTGCCCGATTTGCCTTTGTGTCCCATTCTTCCGGCTTGACTTCTAACTTAGTGCTGAATTGAGTTCCCACACCGTCCACCGTGATACGTCCCATAATAAGGGCACAACCATTTGCTCTAATAGCACCTCTCTTTAGATAAAAAAGAATTTTAAAAGTACTCTTCATGATCTCATTTTTTTAAAGCAGCAAAGCTACTGTTATTAATTGAAAATGAGATTAATACAGACTGGACAAACATCGACAAAAGGTAGCCATTTTGCGACATTTCGTAACCTGATTGGTAGGTGAAAGTGTAGGTTACGATTTGGTTACTGAACTCTGTCCGAAAGGGTCTATTTTGTGTCTTTTACCCCCGACAGGAAACAATAAAAAAAGTCCTACAATACGTTGATATTGTAGGACTTGTCCTATTTTTGACCCTATTTGTCTTAGGGTTTCAGCGGAGAGACAGGGATTCGAACCCTGGGTCCGCAAATGCGGACAACGGTTTTCGAGACCGCCCCGATCGACCACTCCGGCATCTCTCCATAGCATTTTATGTAATAGAACTTCTAAAAACACATATTGCTTTCAGCCTGCAAAAGTACAATTTATTTTTTAATTGCTAAAACTTATTTCCTCCTTTTTATTTATATTTGTCCGCAATTCCCTGTTTTTACTTACCCGAAGTCTTTTTTTCATGTATTTCACATACTTTTTGCATACTATCTTTGAAAATATAGATTTTTAATTTTTCATATAAAAATATTTTTCAAAAAGAATATAGATTTACTACAAAAACAACTTTTATTTGTTTATTATTCTAATATAATCATAAAAAATAATTGTAATTATGACGAACACCAAACCAACTATTCCTGCTTTTGTAGCCTTTATACCTTTTATTGTTCTTATCATAATGCTTATCGGCGTAATCAAAATTTTTGGAAGTGATGCTTTGGAAGGAGCCAGTCAAATTACACTTTTGGTCGCTACTGCGGTATGTGTCGGATTAGCCATGCTATTTTACAAAATACCATGGGCAACACTTGAAGAATCATTAATAAAAAATATTAGCAACATATCTTCCGCCGTTATCATGTTGCTCCTTATCGGATCCATTAGTGGAACATGGATGTTGAGCGGAGTAGTACCTTCTATGATTTATTATGGTTTACAAATTATGCATCCCAAAATATTTCTATTTGCATGCTGTATTATCAGTGCGCTTGTTGCATTGGTAATCGGTAGTTCTTGGACCACTATTGCAACTATTGGCATAGCACTGGTAGGCATTGGACAAAGTCAAGGTTTTGAACCTCATTGGATTGCAGGAGCCATTATTTCAGGAGCTTATTTCGGCGATAAAATCTCTCCCCTATCCGATACAACCATTTTATCTTCTTCTTCTGCAGGAACTCCTTTATTCACTCATATTCGCTATATGCTTATCACCACGGTTCCTTCGTTTATCATAACCATAATTATATTTTTAATTGTAGGTTTCTCTCACAATGTATCCTCTCAAGAAGAAATTACCGAATTTTCCTCCGCATTACAGACTTCTTTCAACATTTCGCCATGGTTGTTTATTGTTCCCATCCTTACCGGCGTACTTATTTTTCTTAAACTCCCCGCATTAATAACTCTTTTCTTAGCTACCCTATTTGCCGTTGTAGCACTTATTATCGCACAACCTCAAATTATTGAATTTGTTTCGGGAGCCGATACACTGACTTTTTCCGGTATTTTCTCCACTGCTTTGAAAAGTTGTTATGGAAGTGTCGTTATGGAAACTCCGAATGAACTCCTAAACAGCCTAATTGCAACTCGGGGTATGGCAGGAATGCTGAATACGATTTGGTTGATTTTAACAGCGGCATGCTTTGGCGGAGTTATGCTGGGGAGCGGTATGATAAACAGCATCACATCCATTATCATCAAATATCTAAAACGCTGTGTAAGTACAGTCGCATCGACTATTTTTACCGGGGTATTTTGCAACATCTTTTTGGCAGATCAATATTTATCGATTATCTTAACCAGCAACCTATTCAAAAATTTCTACGACAAAAAAGGATATGAACCCCGATTGTTAAGCCGCTCTGTGGAAGATTCGGCAACCATCACAAGCGTACTTATTCCCTGGAATTCGTGCGGAATGACACAAGCTACAGTACTCAATGTTGCTACCTTATCCTATTTACCTTATTGCTTCTTCAACTTGATCAGCCCTATTATGTCTATCATTGTTGCTGCTACCGGATACAAAATCGTAAAACCGAAAAAAACATAATTACAGAATTTCAATCCGTACCCATCATACTTCAATAAATAGACAATTCCATAAGCAAACAAAAGATTGAAACAAATTACCCGTCTTTCAAATTTAAACCTATCCCCATACCATGCCCATAGCAGAACCATACTATCAAAAACAGTTCTATCTTTCCATAAACATAATTTTCTAATTTCATTACAATCAAGTGTTTAAGCCCTGTAAACAAAATCACATATTTCTACAATAATTGTATCTTCAAAAAAATACACACAAGGCAAAAGTTTTACCCTATCTAGTACGATCCAAATGCTTTTCTCCCAATAGGTGTCTCTATGGTGATTATATCCGTACGCATACAACGTATAGCCAGAAGATTTCCGGCAATACGTTTCTTCTAAAAAATGTCCATAAGAAATGATTGTAACCTTATATTTTTCAAAGAATCACAACTTACATTATAGCCGTATTGTACGTCCCCTGCCTTTTTCATGCCTTTTATGGATACACAATAATTTATTCATACTCCCTTTATATTGATAATCTTAGTACCGTATCCCACAAATTTCATATTCAGAACAATTCCTCATTCATTCGGTTATTATAAGAAAATAGGTCTTTACATTTGAAACGAAGACTTCACTTATTTTTATGAAAGATGGAGCATAAAAGAGCTTGTATCGACAAAAACTATTAACTGTTATAAACAACCGATTACAATGGACAGAAATAAATTTGCTGAAACTTTATTAGAATGGATCAAAGACGGATTGGAATGGTTAGGGGTATCCAGAGACATACTTAATCAATGGGACGATGCCATTTTTCTTGTTTTCATAATCATTATAGCATTTGTATTTGCAGAAATCATTCACAAAATAATAGTACATACCATCATGCGTATTCTGAAACGCAAAAAAATTATTTTTCTACATTCATTAGTCGAGTACAGTGCTTTACGAAAAATATCGGCCATTATTCCACCTTTACTTATCTCCGGATTATTACCATTTGCTTTCGATTCACATTCAAAATGGTTTTCGATAAGTGAACGAATTACCTGGATCTACTTTTTCGTTATGCTCATATTTTCAACCAATGCCGTCATAAATTCAGTTACCGACACATTAAAAAACAAAGAAAACTGGCAAAATCATCCCATAAAAGGATTTATTCAGATTCTACAGATTTTGTTTACATGCATTATCGTAATTGTTATTATTTCAATTATATTAAACAAATCACCGGCGTATCTTATTACCGGACTAGGAGCGTTTGCCGCTGTATTGATGTTGTTGTTTAAAGATATAATCTTAGGATTTATATCAGGTGTATTGATTTCGAAAAACGATATGATACACATCGGAGACTGGATTGAAGTACCCAATACCGGTGTGAATGGAATTGTAATGGAAGTAACGTTGACGACAATTAAAGTGCAAAATTTTGACAATACAATTGTTACGATCCCACCCTATTCGCTTATTTCAAATTCATTTATTAATTGGAAAGGCATGATAGAATCGGGAGGACGTAGAATAATGCAAGAATATTCGATAAAACTAGATTATATAAAGCCATGTACTCCGGAGTTTTTAGAGCGCATGAAAGGATTTGACGCAGATCTTGGCGATTATATAACAAAAAAACAAAAACAAGCAGCTGAGGGGAAAGTTATCAATACAGAAAATCCGGAAGGGCTTACAAATGGGACTATTGAGACCAACGCAGGCCTTTTAAGAGCTTATCTAAATATTTATCTTAGCAAACATCCTTCGATCAACAAAGAATTACTCATTATGGTACGAATACTTGCCCCAACGGAAAACGGATTGCCATTTCAAATTTATTGCTTTTCCGCTAACAAGAATTGGCCTAGTTACGAATCTATAATGGCAGAAATTATGGAACATTTTCTTTCCATATTACCCGCATTTGAACTCTTCCCATTCCAAAATGCGTCGGCTCGAGACTATATAATCTCAGGAATGATGGAATCCAATAAAATAGTAATCAGTGATATTGATGGAATTCCGTGGAAGTCATTTAAAGCAAAAGACGACAAAAAAGAATAACGTCATCCCTTACAGGAAAGATAACTTAATAAATAAATCTCTATTTTCATACCAACTCAGAGAAATATACGGTATGATACATATTCGATTATTTTTTTCATCATTTCCGATTCCTGAGGGCTTCTGCGGCATATCATTTTCATCTCGTTTTCAACTCCAATAACCCATTATTATACAATACGCTGCAACTATACAATTTTGTTTCCAAGCAGACATTCCAATCAAATAATAAAAAAACAATCTTATAAAACGAAAAATCTTCGTAACTTTGAAAACTCAATAGAAAGGCTTAAAAGAAAGGTATCGTACATGATCGCAACGAAATACATATTTGTGACAGGAGGAGTAACTTCATCATTAGGTAAAGGAATCATCTCTGCTTCTTTGGCTAGTTTGTTAAAAGCACGGGGATATTCCGTAACCATTCAAAAACTGGATCCTTATATTAACATTGATCCGGGAACACTCAATCCTTACGAACACGGGGAATGCTACGTTACTGAAGATGGAGCTGAAACCGACTTGGATTTAGGTCATTACGAACGCTTTACCAATGTACCCACTTCACAAGCCAACAATGTTACTACAGGTCGTATTTATCTTTCTGTTATTGATAAAGAACGTCGCGGTGATTTTTTGGGAGGTACTGTACAAGTAATTCCTCACATTACAAATGAAATTAAAGACCGCATTAAAATATTAGGAAATACAGGGAAATACGATTTTGTAATTACCGAAATTGGGGGTACCGTTGGCGATATTGAGTCGTATCCGTTTATTGAAGCAGTTCGTCAATTAAAATGGGCTTTAGGCAAAAACTGCCTCGTAATACACCTAACGTATGTCCCGTATCTTTCTGCTGCAGGAGAATTGAAAACGAAGCCTACGCAACATTCTGTAAAAGACTTACTGCAACAAGGGGTTCAGCCCGATATTATTGTATGTCGTACCGAAAAACCTTTGACACGTAGTATTCGTGATAAAATCGCATTATTTTGCAACGTAGACAGCGATTGTGTAATTGAAGACGGTGATGTTTCGAGCATTTACGAAGTACCTTTAAAAATGCACGATGAAAAGCTGGATATCCAAGTATTGCGAAAGCTAGATGTGCCCGCAAAAAGTGAAATCGACTTATCACAATGGGAATCATTTTTGTATAAACTTAAAAATCCCAATATTGAAATTACAATCGGATTAGTAGGAAAATATGTAGAATTACAAGACGCCTACAAATCCATCAGTGAAGCTTTTATTCATGCAGGAACCTCAATGCAATGCAAAGTGCATGTGCGTTGGATCCATTCCGAAACAATTAACGAAGAGAACATAACAGAAAAATTATCGGGGCTTAACGGGATTTTAGTAGCTCCCGGATTCGGAACACGAGGTATTGAAGGAAAAATACTTGCCGTAACATATGCCCGTGAAAATAGGATCCCTTTTTTAGGAATATGCTTAGGCATGCAGTGTGCTGTTATTGAGTTCGCTCGAAACGTACTCGGTTTTTCCGGTGCTCATTCTGTTGAAATTGCACCTAACACCAAATATCCTGTCATAGCAATTATGGAAGAACAAAAAGATATTGCTAATATGGGCGGTACGATGCGATTAGGAGCATATCCTTGTAAATTGGAAAAAAAATCAAAAGCATTTCAGGCTTACGGTTCCGAACTGATATCGGAACGCCATCGTCATCGTTATGAATTCAATAACGATTATTTGGAAGATTTCAAAAATGCCGGAATGTATGCAACCGGTACAAATCCGGAAAACGATTTGGTTGAAATAATAGAAATTCCAGAACACCCATTCTTTATAGGAGTTCAATTTCACCCGGAATACAAAAGTACCGTTATGAATCCGCATCCGTTATTTGTAGCTTTTATAAAAGCAGCTTCCAAACGCAATAAATAAAAAAACTCGATGAAAAACATAAATATACCCTATAAAGTAGCCGATATCAATCTTAAAGATTGGGGACGTAAAGAATTAGAAACCGCCGAAAAAGAAATGCCGGGGTTAATGGCTCTCCGTAAAAAATACGGTACTCAAAAACCATTACAGGGAGTACGTATAACGGGATCGCTACATATGACCATTCAAACGGCCGTACTTATTGAAACTCTTACCTCATTAGGGGCAGATGTTCGTTGGGCCAGTTGCAATATTTTTTCCACTCAAGACCATGCAGCCGCGGCTATTGCAGCCACAGGGATTCCTGTATTTGCGTGGAAAGGAGAATCTCTGGAAGAATATTGGTGGTGTACCAACCAAGCTCTCTCCTTTCCGGGAGAAAAAGGGCCTCAGCTCATTGTGGACGACGGTGGTGATGCCACTTTATTGATACACAAAGGGTATGCTGCAGAAAAGGACCCCTCTTTACTAGATAAAGCACCTGAAAGTCAAGAAGAAAAAGTAATTTTGAATTTACTGAAAGATATTCAAAAAGAAAATCCTTCAAAATGGCATGATATGCTCAAAGAACTTAAAGGTGTGTCTGAAGAAACTACAACAGGAGTTCACCGTTTATACCAAATGATGGAGAAAGGGGAATTACTGATTCCTGCTATCAATGTAAATGACTCGGTAACCAAGTCTAAATTTGATAATTTATACGGTTGTCGAGAATCGTTAGCCGATGGAATCAAACGAGCAACTGACGTTATGATTGCCGGAAAGGTTGTAGTTGTTTGTGGATATGGAGATGTGGGAAAAGGATGCGCACACTCCATGCGTACTTATGGTGCACGTGTGCTGGTTACCGAAATCGATCCCATTTGTGCATTACAAGCTGCCATGGAAGGATTTGAGGTAACAACATTACAAGAAGCTTTAAAAGAAGGGAATATCTATGTTACAACTACAGGAAACTGTGATGTAATTACGGCAGAAGATATTTCCAAGATGAAAGACGAGGCTATTGTTTGCAATATTGGACATTTCGACAACGAGATACAAGTAAATAGACTTGAAGAATGGGATGGAATTCGGAAAATAAATATAAAACCTCAAGTAGACAAATATGTATTTCCTGATGGACATTGTATTTATTTGCTAGCTGAAGGGCGTTTGGTAAACCTCGGTTGTGCCACAGGTCATCCTTCTTTTGTAATGAGCAATTCATTCACGAATCAAACATTAGCTCAAATTGAATTGTGGAAAAATCACTATCCGATAGGGGTGTATTGTTTACCTAAACATTTGGATGAAGAAGTTGCTCGGTTACACTTAGAGCAAATCGGTGTAAAACTTACCAAACTTACTCAAAAACAAGCCGCCTATATAGGAGTTCCAATAGAAGGACCATATAAAGCCGATCATTATCGATATTAATATACACATTTTATATCCGGCCCCGTAGTTTAGTTGAATAGAACGACAGATTCCGGTTCTGTAAGTCGGGGGTTTGAGTCCCTCCGGGGTCACTTTTAGAAGAACTTTTTCATGCGAAAAGGTTCTTCTTTTTATATAAATTCACCTCCACAAAAGACAGAGCCTTCATTTTTGAAACTATGCCCAATCAAAACTTTTAATTCCGGAATCACCGATCTTATTTTTTAATCATAAAATATTAACAACCAAATACTCTAATCGATGTTATATATCTACATCAAAAAAATTGATGTTTGCAAAATATGTTTCTCATTATATAAATACGGATGAGATTTTTTTTGTAATTTTGTAAGAATTCGAAACTAAAAAAACGGATATAAAATGCAAGTAACTATCGAAAAAACAGCCATTAATGATATAAATAACGATATTACAATACTTTGCAATAATATTTCACAGCTTTCCTCTACCCCTCTTTTGGATGAAGAAAGAAATTATATACGTGAAAAAATTATCGACAAAAAAAATAAACTATTTATATTCAATCGTTTTTCTCACTTTATTTTTGTTCAATACTATAAACTTGACACAAACGACGTGGAGTTTATGCACCAACAATTGCGTAATGAAGCGAAAAAACTGCAATCGAAGCTAGAATACAATCAAACTACAACACTAAGTGTTTTCGGAACAGATATTCCCAAGGATGATTTTCGTGCATATGCGGAAGGATTAATACTTAGCAATTACTATTTCGATAAATATAAAACGAAAAAAAATACTTTGTTGAATACCATTTCATTTTCGTGCAATACACTATCAGAGAAAGAACTCGTCGAAATGATGCATGTTTGTACTCATATTTTCCAATGTAGAAATTGGGTAAACGAACCTGTTGCCGAACTCAATGCAGAAACATTTGCCAATCAATTGGAAGAGCAAAGTAAAAGGCTGCATGTGAAATGTACCATTCTAGGGCAAAAGCAAATTGAAGCTTTAAAAATGGGAGGCTTGCTAACTGTGAACAAAGGGAGTGTAGATGAAGCTCGATTTGTTGTTTTGGAATGGAATCCCAAAAATGCCGTAAACAAAAAGCCGATTGTACTTGTCGGAAAAGGAATTATGTACGACACCGGAGGATTGAATCTGAAACCCGGAGATTACATGAATGATATGAAAAGCGACATGGCCGGTGCAGCAACTATGGCTTCTACGCTGTTTGCCGTGGCCGAAAATCAACTACCTGTATATACGATTACCCTCATCCCGGCCACCGACAACCGTCCATGCGGAAATGCATATACTTCAGGAGACATCATAACGATGCACGACGGCACAACAGTAGAAGTATGCAATACCGATGCCGAAGGGCGTATCATATTAGCCGATGCAATTAGCTATGCAAACGATTTTGAACCCGAATTAATTATTGACGCCGCTACTCTTACCGGTGCAGCCCAACGAGCTATTGGAAAATTTGGAATTGTAGCCATGCATCAAAATGCTAAAGAAGCGATGGATGCATTGAAAAATACAGGAGAATCTGTTTATGAACGCATTGCAGAGTTTCCCTTCTGGAAAGAATACGATGAATGGATAAAATCGGACATCGCCGATATTAAAAATTGCAGCAACGCCCCTCAAGCAGGCATGATTACTGCGGGAAAATTTTTAGCTCATTTTGCTAAATACCCTTTTATTCATTTAGATATTGCAGGAGTAGCATTTGCAGACAAAAAAGAGTCTTTCTATGGAATAGGAGGTACCGGATTTGGAGTACGGTTGCTCTATCACTTCCTGAAAAAAAGAAGTAATTCTTAGAGTGATTTTCTTTTGAAAACACCACAAATATATACACAAAATACAGACAATAAGTAAAAGATATATTATGGATACTAACAAAATTCGATTAGCTATAACTCATGGCGACATTAATGGTGTGGGGTATGAAGTTATTATAAAAACATTTTCCGACAATCGTATGTTGGATGTGTGCACACCGATTTTATACGGATCTTCAAAAGTAGCTTCTTATCATAAAAAGCTCCTTTCCAAACATGAATTAAATTTCAACAATATTCGAGATGCGAAATCCGCGCAAGAAAAAAAATTCAATGTAATCAATATTACCAATGAAGAAGTAAAGATTGATTTAGGTAAATCAACTGAAATTGCAGGCGAACTTTCATTGCAAGCACTCGAAGCAGCATGCGAAGACCTTCGTTTAAATGATGTAGACATTCTGGTAACAGCTCCTATCAATAAAAAAAATATTCAATGTGACAAATTTATATTTCCCGGACACACAGAATATTTGTCAACCAAATTCGATAGCAAATCCTTGATGATGATGGTTTGCGACCGTATTCGTATCGGCATTGTTACGAGCCACCTGGCCCTACGCGAAGTACCCGATGCAATTACGAAAGAACTATTGATTGAAAAAATAAACGTAATGAACGATTCGTTAAAACGCGATTTTGGTATTCCTATGCCTAAAATTGCGGTTTTAGCATTAAATCCACATGCCGGAGATAATGGTGTTATTGGTGATGACGACGACAAAGTTGTCGTTCCCGCTATAAAAGAAGCCTACGAATCCGGAATTTTAGCTTTCGGCCCCTATCCTTCCGACGGATTTTTCGGATCTTCTGAATTCAATAAATTCGACGGAGTACTGGCTCTTTATCACGACCAAGGACTAATTCCGTTTAAACTTATGTCTTTTACGGAAGGTGTCAATTTTACAGCCGGTCTCCCATACGTTAGAACATCTCCCGCCCATGGAACCGGATATGATATTGCAGGGAAAGATAAAGCTTCTGAAGAATCGTTTCGAAATGCGGTATTTTTAGCATGCAATATTTTACGGAATCGTATGGAATACGAAGAGCTTACTAAAAATTCTATCTAATCAGATTGTGATTAATATACATTCTTAAGCTAACAAAAAACATTAAAACCAAAGTTCGTTTTAATGTTTTTTGTTAGCTTATATCAGATCACTCAGTCATTAAAAAATAGAATTACCTCAAGTTTGGTTTCTCCTTTTTCGATTTTTTTTCATTGAAAAAGTTCAATATGTTTTTGGGTTTAGCATACCAATATCGATTTATAAAAATAATATACAGCAAGTTATAGAATTCATTATTTTACGGATCAAAAAAGTTAGTGTAAATCCATAGAAAAATTTTGCTATTTGAAAAAAAGTTAGTACTTTTGCAACTCGAAAATACAGTTACGGAGAGGTGGGTGAGTGGCTGAAACCAACAGTTTGCTAAACTGTCGTACTCGTAAGGGTACCGGGGGTTCGAATCCCCCCTTCTCCGCCGGAAATTCGGGATGTAGCGTAGTCCGGTTATCGCGCCTGCTTTGGGAGCAGGAGGTCGCAGGTTCGAATCCTGCTATCCCGACAAAACAGAGAACTACAATCGTATGATTCCTCAGTAGGTCTCGTAGCTCAGCTGGATAGAGCAACTGCCTTCTAAGCAGTAGGTCCTGCGTTCGAATCGCAGCGAGATCACATTTTCATATTTCTTAATTTAATAACAAAAAAAGCTTTTATCATACTTCTGTGAAAGAGCTTTTTGTTATATCCAAAATAACCGAATTTCCTGTATTTCCATAAAATCAAAAAAAAAATTGCAAATATAGAAAACCAACTATGAGAATATAGAAAAAACTGATGTAAACCTTAGAAAGGTATAATTATAAAAATGGAGAAATCCAAAGGATCGCAAATTTCCATCTATTACAGAGAACTTCACTAATCACAAAGAACATATAAATCTTCACGAGGGTTTAGGTACAAAATAGGTATTTGATGTGAATTTATTATTGTTTTATTTTCCTGAACCCCGGTAAAATATTCCAAAACATCACGTTCTTTAGTTGTAACCGAAACAAGTAGCCCTATTTGGTTTTTTGAAGCATATTCCAATGCGTTTACATCAATGTACTGAGATTGTTTTCCTAATACATGTTTTTGATATTGCACTCCTAAATTAGAAAATATCTTATCTAAAAATTTTAAATTATTAAACCATTTTGTTCTTAAAAACTCATCGGAATAATCATTATATAATACATGTATCAAACTACCGTTAAAACGGTTAAAATAACTGGCCCATATCAATTTATCCTTACTCTCTTTATGGAAATCAATAGTTAATCCCACATTCTTTAATGATTCCACACATACCAATTTTTGCTGAACCATGAGAAAAGCAATTTTGCACTCGGAAAAATTCTTTAAGATTTCTTTACTCGCGATTGGGGTTTTTCGAGCTGTTTTATCAACAACTCCTACAATAACTACAGCTTCGAACGCAACAGGCATACGCGTTATAATTTCTCTCGTCGTACCTTCTAAAACGGAACAAATAATACTCTGAGGAATTGCAATTCTAGCTTGAATTTCTTTTAACCGCAGTTCAGCCTCTTCTATAGTTTCCCTAGTATATTTAGGATCTATAATCCGTAACAACATCAAACCCTTGTTCAACATATTCGATAGATACATGGCATAGGATAATACAGTATCTGAATATAAATAATCGGAAATATAGGCTATAACGTATTGATCTTTTTTTTCGGTCATCGTACTTTCACCCCTGTTTTAATTGGGAAACGAAAGAGCAATGAAAATAGTATAATATGTAGTTTTTATACAAAGTGTATTTTTCTAACTATAGTACCCCATCGTTTTTCTCAATCTCGTTATTGCTGCCATATTTTCTTTTTTCTCCGAAAAAAGTAGTACTTTTGAAAATAGTTTGAAATCAAAAAAGCAATATAAATAAAGATTTTAACTCATAGCATATCAATCGAATGAAAAAATATATAACATATTCCAACACTTTCATTTTTCTATTATCTGCAGTTTTATTTGGAGGCTATTCCTGTGCACGCATAGGATACCCGACGGGAGGAGAGGTTGACAAAACACCGCCTCAATTACTCCATGCAATCCCTTCAAACGAAACAACATCTTTCTCGAACGACAAAGTTGTATTGGAATTTGACGAATTTATTCAACTTAAAGACGTAGAAAATCAAGTACTCATTTCTCCTCCTTTTGCTCAAAAACCCGAAATTGTTGCTAAAGGGAAAAAAGTACAAATTCAATTTAATGATACCTTAGAAAGCAATACCACCTATTTGTTTCAATTCAAAAATGTTATTGTCGACAATAACGAAGGGAATCCCATCCCTTCGTTCGATTATGTTTTTTCTACGGGGAATATACTCGATAGCCTTTCATTAACAGGAACTGTAGAAGATGCATTGACAGGGAGTCCGGACGAGGATATTTATGTATTATTGTATACAGATTTCGACGATTCAACTATTGCAAAAAAGAAACCTATCTATCTAACAAAAACCAATAAATCCGGTGTATTTCAATTTAAGTATCTTAAGAATGGAAAATATAGAATGATTGCACTTAAAGATTTGGACAAAAGTATGACATACAATACAATCTCTGAAAAAATAGGTTTTATCTTTGATACCATATCCCCATACGCAATGACAGACAGTAGCGAAAATGTCATTCACCCGAGATTAAGAACATTCACTCAAGAATCCGAAATACAACGTATTACGAGTAGCAATCTTGTCCATAAAGGAAAAGCAATCGTTACAACCCACCTTCCCATGAAAAACCCTAAAATAAACACAATGGGACATGAATTAGTTTTATTGTTTAATCCTACCAAAGATACTCTTCAAATATGGATGAAAAAACCAAGCGATACATTAACCTTTTCAATAATAGATGAATCGGGTATTAACGATACGCTGAAATTACGTCGATTTCAAAGACGTACTTCTCAACAAAAACTTGTAAAAACAAACATTAAGGGAACTTTTCCATATTTCGACAGTATCATTATTTCCTTTTCGAATCCTTTGGATTCAATAGCTGTAAAAGATTCGGTTGTATATATAAAAACAGCGAAAGACAGTTTATACGCTCCTATTGTTGTCGATACCACCCACATGTTTGCTCAAGTACAATATAAAATGCAACCCGGTACAACATATACAATTACTATTCCTGGAAATCGATTTTATGATATTTATGGAAATACAAACGATACACTTACATGGAATACAGCCGTAAATCAAGCTTCGGATTATGGAAATATCCTCTTAACCATTCAACCTAAAGATACCAACAGCAATTATATCATACAATTGCTTTCTGAAAAAGGAAACATTATTTCAGAAAAACAAAAAAATACTGGGCTTGTAAAATTTTTACACCTTCCCGCAAGTTCTTATAAAATAAGGATTATTGAAGATATTAATAAGAACCAAAAATGGGATCCGGGTAATTATTGGGAGCATGTACAACCCGAGAAAGTATATTACTTTCCAAAAACGCTTGAATTGCGTGCAAATTGGGATATTGAAGAAACCTTCAATCTTGAATAGAAATCCTTCGTATATGAAAAAGCCCTTCTATTTTAAAATAGAAGGGCTTTTTCATATAAAAACATTGCTATTCACATCACTTTTTCTTTATAAAAAAAGATACTAAATGATCTATTGGTACCATCTCTTGCGCCCCTGATTCCATATTCTTTACCATAACAGAATGATTCTCAATTTCCGTCTCTCCAACAAAAATTACAAATGGAATCTTTTTAGTATCTGCATATCCCATTTGTTTTTTCATTTTAGTAGCTTCGGGATATATTTCAGTAGCAATTCCCTCTTTACGCATCAATGCTGCACAACGAATACAATACTCCAATTCTTTTTCTCCAAAATTAATAAACAAAGCCGTTGTAAGTTGTTCCATATTTTCAGGAAATGTATCCAATTCCGTAAGAACATCATAAATACGGTCGGCTCCAAACGAAATACCAACCCCCGATACATCAGGCATTCCAAATATCCCGGTTAAATTATCATACCTGCCTCCTCCGCAAATACTTCCTATGGAAACATGATGTGCTTTGACTTCGAAAATAGCTCCTGTATAATAATTCAAACCTCGAGCCAATGTCAAATCCAACTCCACTTGACATTGAGGGTTCACACTTTCAATATAACGAAACAATGTCCGCATTTCGGCCACACCTCTTAATCCTATCTCATTATTTTGAAATAGGACTTCCAGTTGGTCCAGTGTCTCCATCGCAGTTCCGGAAAGTTCAAAAACAGGCTTCAAATCAGATATGTTTTTCTCTGAAAGTCCTCTTTCTTCCAATTCTTTATTTACATTTTCAAGACCTATTTTATCCAACTTATCAATTGCCATCGTAATATCAACCAACTTATCAGGAGCTCCAATCATGTGTGCAATACCGGCAAGAATTTTTCGATTGTTGATTTTCACCGTTACTTCTACTTGCAGCCGTCTGAAAACTTCATCGATCATTTGCACTAACTCCAATTCATTCAATAACGAATCACTTCCTATAATATCCGCATCACATTGATAAAATTCTCTATAACGACCTTTTTGAGGACGGTCGGCACGCCACACAGGTTGTATCTGATATCGTTTAAATGGAAATGCAATATCGTTACGATGCTGCACTACAAAACGAGCAAAAGGTACTGTTAAATCATAGCGAAGCCCTCGTTCACAAAAAGCCGATGCCATTTTCTTATAGTCGTCACTCCATGCTACATTTTCCATAAAATTTCCGGAATTCAATATTTTAAATAATAATTTATCCCCTTCTTCACCATATTTCCCCATCAGTGTAGATAAATTCTCCATAGCAGGAGTTTCGATTGGAACAAAACAAAAAGTTTTAAATACACTACGAATCGTGTCAAAAATATAATTTCTACGAGCCATTTCAATGGGCAAAAAATCACGGGTTCCTTTAGGGATACTACACTTCATATAAATTTGTATATTATTGATTGATTATTATTTAAATTCATTTTCTATTAAAAAAAACATTACAAAAATACGCAATTTATTCGACTCGCTAACTAAGGATCCTTGCTAAATTACAAATCTGTGATTTATTTTAGGTATTGTATATAAATTCCATGTTACATTTTTATTGATCATTGATTTTTAAATTTGAACTTAGATTCCAGTCATAAATCAAAATAAAAGAATAGTCATGACAATCGACTTTTTAGAATACATTTTGGGTCGTTCCTTCCAAATAAGAACGAACAACAATCGTCATCTACTTGTTTACATATTCCGGCAATACAATTTAACCTATAACGCTATCGGAATTAATAATAAAAAATACATAACTTCACTAAAGCATAAGTAGTTTTTATCGTTTGTAATCAAAATAAATTACGTAACTTTGCAGCAAAATTCAAAAAAAACTTAAATTTAAACCTTAAATACTTAAATACAATGACAAAATCGGAACAATTCATCGAGATGGAGGACCTTTACGGTGCCCATAATTATCATCCACTACCTGTAGTACTGTCTAAAGGTGAAGGCGCTTTTGTTTGGGATGTTGAAGGTAAAAAATACTTTGATTTCCTTTCAGCTTATTCTGCTGTAAATCAAGGTCATTGTCACCCAAAAATTATAAAAGCCATGTGCGATCAAGCTCACGAACTGACATTAAGTTCTCGCGCTTTTTATAACGATTGTTTAGGTCCGTATGAAAAATTTATTACAAAATATTTTGGTTACGACAAGGTTTTACCCATGAATACAGGTGCCGAAGCCGACGAAACAGCTCTTAAATTAGCTCGCCGTTGGGGAGTTGTAAAAAAAGGTATTCCAAACGACGAAGTATTAATCATCTGTTGTGAAGGAAATTTCCACGGTCGGACTATTACCATCATTACAATGTCTAACGATCCTGACTCTTATGCAAACTACGGGCCATTGACTCCGGGATTTATTCGTATTCCATACAATGATCCGGATGCATTGGAAAAAGTATTGGTAGAACATGGGAAAAAAGTTGCCGGTTTTATTGTAGAACCTATCCAAGGAGAAGCAGGTGTGTATGTTCCCGACGAAGGTTATTTGAAAAAATGTTATGAAATCTGTCATAAACATGACGTTTTATTTATCGCAGACGAAGTACAATCAGGAATTGCCCGTACAGGAAAAATGTTGGCTTGCGACTACGAAGATGTTCGTCCTGATATTCTTATTTTAGGAAAAGCATTATCAGGTGGTGTTCTGCCTGTTTCAGCCGTATTGGCTGATAATGATATCATGCTTACGATCAAACCGGGAGAACATGGATCTACATTTGGCGGTAACCCTGTAGCATGCAAAGTATCCATTGCAGCCCTAACAGTCGTAAAAGAAGAACATCTAATGGAAAATTCGGAACGTTTGGGAATCATTTTCCGTGAAGAATTAGGTAAAGTAAAATCCGACATGATTGCCAAAGTTCGTGGAAAAGGATTATTAAATGCCGTTATCATTCGTCCTAAAAATGGAAAAGAGGCTTGGGATGTTTGTTTAAAAATGAGAGACCTAGGTGTTTTGGCAAAACCGACTCACGGCGACATTATCCGATTTGCACCGCCATTAGTCATCACGGAAGAACAACTTCGAGAAGCCATAGAAATTATAAAAACAGCCATTCTTTCTTTTGAATAATTTTTTTATATAAAAAAGAAGGTTCGCATGTTGCGAACCTTCTTTTTTATATAAATCAAAAAAAACTTTTTTGAAAAGAACACAAAGTAGTTTCTTTTTTTTAAAACAATCCTCCGATATCAACACTTAAATCTCCTTTAATATATCCAGGTAAAAGAATGCCTTCTTTTGTCACCTGAATAGGATCAATCCATATTGTATTCAAATGGCCTTTTAATATGACTCCTTTCTGAATCGGGTAATGAGCAAGTAAGGTATTACAACTTTCCAATACTTCGTCTACTTGAGGCTTCATATCTATTGTCAGCATAGGTTCTATCATTTTCAAAAAACTTTTATGAAGCAACCAGTTTGCCGATTTAACCAATACATGCTTCGTATTGATGGCAAAATCAAAGTCTGAGATCGATATTTTTCGATTAGAATTATCATAGTTCAATTTTCCCTGACAAAAAATATCTCCTTTCACGCTACCGGATACAACAACTTGTATAATCAATAAATCCTTTTTCCCATATAGTTTTACACTATCAATTCGTACCACCTTTCCTGCCTGCTTGAATTCTTGTCCAACAATATACTGATTTGCAATCTGAGTCAGTTTATCATAAGAAAGATATATATTCGAGTTAATTCCAAATTGAGATTGCAAGTTCGAACCTATTTTATATTCAGGAAGAGTTGTTTTTTTTGAGGGCTTGGTTAATTCCTTTCCCATAGACGATTCTACAATACTTGAAAGTCCTATATTAAATACCAACATGTTATTTTTTGCGACAATGGGGGTAGAATACAAATTTTGGGGAGTGAGTTTCAACCAAATATCAAAATCTTTATCCACTTGAATCGGATCTTGTATTTTCGCCCACAAGTTGTCAAGAATTTGTGAAAGATTCACATGCTGTACAATAGCGTCGTCTATAGAAGAAGTTATTTTCGATTTAAATGCTTTGATTGACAAATCGGCGATAGCCGTTAACGGTAAAGGAATTCCCACTACTTTAATGGTTGGTTTCTCGATCCAACGATGATCATCAATTATTGTATTCGTAACCAATTTCCAATTTTTACTAATTTGAAATGCAATACTTGCCTGGATATTTATCGCCCCATTGGCCTCGTAATAATCCTCTACATTTATGCCTAAAACATCTTTCTTAAACCCGGTTTTCACCCAAATCTTCAATGGAACATTGGCATGAATTACATTTTTTTCCATCGAAAATGTAATATCTTTTTGTTTCCACACCTTCATTAAAAGATTATCATCTTTAAAATTGGCATCTTCATAAATAAGCCCCGAAAAATTTTTATTAATACTTTTTTCCAATTCGGGAATATTGATATTAACCCCCACTCCTATCAAGGATGTTTTGTGTTCCAATATCGCCTCCTGATATTCTTCACCCGGATTTGCAGTAGTTAAGTCTACACTTTTACATCCATTTGTAATTAGTAGGATGCAACTAATAACAAAAATAATGGTTTTATTCATTTCTTGAACTTGTTTCATGTGCCATTTTATTTTACTTACTTTCTGTCTTCTACAAAATCAAATGCAAAATTACACATTATTTTCATTCAAATCTCAAAGCGAAGCATTCTTACGTGAT
>CAYYUE010000014.1:0-20486 GCA_964474745.1 uncultured Bacteroidaceae bacterium
GTTTACCCGCGCGGTTCCGTAATAGTCGATTGAAATACCATAAGGGGTTTTGAATGTAACGGATGAGTTATGGTTCCAATGTGTAGGAGTAAGAGTAATTAAATCGAGTTTTGTAAATGAAGGCTTTGAAGTTTGCCAATTGTAATTATAGAGGAACGCATAGTTATTGTAGATGGTAAAACTGGTGGTTTCTATATTTAATTTTGTCACGGTTTCTGTACCTAGATCTAAAATCGCCAAGGATGAAGGAATGTTATCATAATTTCCAATACATGAAACCATTATTCTATTATTTCCTATGTATGCGATGGATTTCGGATTAATTCCTATGGTAATTTTTTTTGTTTCAGAAAAATTGTTGATGTTGATTACAGAAATTGTAGAATCATATAGAAAAGTTCCGTTTATTGTTTTAGTCCACCCATTTGCTATGTAAAGATTTCCGTTCGCAGCACAAATACCTTCGCATTGACCGATGCCCGTTGTATGGCATCCTATCGGACTTATGTTCATCGTTACGGTATCGATTTTTACAATGCTTTTATCATAACACGAAACGTAAGCATATCCTTCATAAAAAGTAATATAGCGTGGCGATTTTCCCGAAAGAGAAAGCCGTTGTAACGATTTGCCGCTTTTTTTATCTACAATCTCTACGGTATTGGACGTATTTACGACGATGTATATTTTATTTCCGTATATAGCTATGTCATTGGCTACGTCACCTAAACCTCTTCCGTTTTTTAGACTGAAATAATTGTTGGTAACGTCTCCTGTTTGTGTAGAAAGAAAGCTGAGTTCCGCGTCGTTACCTCCCCAAATACCTTCGTTAAGCACATATGCATTTCCTGAATCGTTAGAGTCTGGAATTTGCTGTTTATTATCCTTTTCACAAGAAGAAAAGAGCATTACGATTACTCCTATAGTCCATAATCTTTTTGTATTTTTCATATCCAATATATTTTAAAATAAATAAGTTATACTGCATTTATAATTTCGTCCCATCATAGGGTAGTTTTTGATAACCTCGTATTGCACGTTGAATAAGTTTAAAACTTGAGCTTGTAATTTGAATTCTCCAAATTTAAATTTAAATTTTTTAGCTATTAAAATACCCTGTTCAACATACCCCTGTACCAGATTGTTTTCGGTATTTTGTGCTAGTTTATAGCGGTTACCTACCCAACTTATATTATATCCGAAGTCGACATAAGGATTTTCTAAATACAGGGAACCTCCTCCCGAATGAAGGGGTGTGTAAGGAATTTGTTGGTTGTAGGTTTTGGAGGCGGCATCTGTCTTATCCAATGCGCTTTGCAATGAATAAAAGACAGCTGCCGATAAAGTGAATTTACTGATAATGGAAAACGATGCATCCACTTTAACATCTAACCCCCAAATATCTACGCGTCCTATATTGATCATAGACCATAAAAATAAACTTTGTGCGGGTATCGCCACAATTTTATCTGTAACACGGTTATAATAGCCATCAACAGTACCTATAATATATTCGACCCATGAATTTTCGATGGAGTTTATATACGATAACCCTAAATTGTTTTGTAATGCTTTTTCGGGCTTTAAATCACGTTCTATAGCAGAGTAATACATTTCGTTGAAAGAAGGAACTCGATAGTTTTCCTTGAAAAAATACCGTAGTCTCAGGTTCTTGTTTTTTAGAAGCAGGAACGATGCACCCACGTATGGGGAAAATCGGGTATAATCTTTTTTAAAAGAAGAACAAACTGTTTCGCGGATGGAAGTAGCAAGAATATTTGCAGATATGTTGATTCGTTTGTATTCGAAATATCCTGCTATCACGTTTAGCCACGAATTGCGTGTGGCTTCGTTATTTGCGGCTAAGTTAGAGTGTAACGTATGAATGGATAAATCAGTAGAATAATTTACCTTAAGGTGTTTCATCATTTGATATTGTATGGAACCTGATAAATAATATTCGTTTTGTAAGTATTCATTGTGTGTAAAGCCTTGAGGGGTGAGTGATGCCGTATCTTCATATATACATTCCGAACGGTAATATTTTCCGTTTATTTGAAATTTCAATTTTTCGGAAACCAAGTTCAAATAATTGAGTTGCGTAAAAAATACATTATCGAAAGACCGTTCTGACGTTTTTACAGAATACAATGTAACGGGTCCCGGTAAACCTCTATAAGAGTTGTAGTAGTGTATTTTTGCTTTGATTTGCTGTTTGGAAGATAGCGTGTAAAAAAGATTCAAGCTTCCCGTAAATATGCGAATATCGGAATTTTGTCTTCGTTCTTTCGAAATACTATCATTGCGTCCGGTTGTATAATATAATGTAAACGGATAATCACCTTTGGATAGCATGTAATCGGCAAATGTGCTGATAGATAATTTTTTTGTAATGCGTTGTGCCAAATAAAAGGAGGGATGCCATAGTCCAAAAGAACCTTTTTCAATACCCATTTTGATATTTGTACTTTTTTCGTAAAATACGGGGCATTTGGTTTGTAAATTTATTACATTTCCAGAAGAGAAAGCACGTGCCGTTTGAAAAATATCGTCCAATTGACCATTTGCAAAACTGATATGATCCACATCTCCTGTTAAAAAGCGTCCTAGATCAATTTGTCCGTTTTGACAATCGGTAATGGTGATGCCGTCAATGGAAAGATGGGAAAATTGGCTTCCTAATCCTCGTGCCGATATGGTTTTGATACCGCCAATACCACCGTAATCACGAATGGCAACGCCTGTTAATTGCTTTATAGCATCTGAAAGTTGTACGGCATTGACCTGTTCCAGTTTTTCGACCCGAATTACCTGTACGGGTGTTTGTGACCGAACCGTAGAGGGTGCCGCTTTTTCTACTACTCGAATTTCATTCAAGTGTTCTTTTCGGATTGTGTCTTGCGTAAAAACCCAAAGAGGGAACAAGCACAATACAACAAATACAATACAACTGTAACAATACTTTATGAACATGATACTATTTTGGTCGATTTACTCAAAATAGCTCTCAAAAAACAGTGAAAAAACGAAACAGAGTTTTGGTCTTTTCAAGCTCTTTCCTCGAAAGCTTTTTTTTATCGATTGGCAGGTCTTCTGACTTACTCTATTGTTTCATACCTTCCCATTCTTACGAACAGTGGCTAAAGATTTAGAAACAACTTGTTTTAAGAGCTTACAGCAGCGGGACTGTTCAGGATTTTCACCTGATTCCCTTTTCATCATCTTGCCGCAGGGCATCGATGAACCAAATCGGCCGCAAAGGTACGCACTTTTTTTCAAATGTGACTTTTTTATGCAATTATTTTTTATACTTGGTGTGTAATGATTTGGTTGAATTTGGTTTATCTTTTTCCCCTTGTCCTATCGGATTTCTCTTGCCTTTCCGGATTTTCAATCTGAAATACATGCATTTTTACATAGAATAATGAATTGGATCCAAAAGCATAATCATAAAAATAAGATAGCGATGTAAAAGAAATGAAATTGTTATAAAAAATACATGGTGTATGCATAAAAAAGTATTTTTGCAGTTATACAAGAAAAAATGGCATAGGCCCCATGTAAATTGTATTTGTAGTGACCGCAGAAATTTGCATTGAAAGCTATAGTGATGTATATGGACTCTCAATTGATTGGATATAAAAAGAATTATCTGATTCAGAGGAGATAGGGCTTGCTCAAATAGCGAAGCACTTCCCCAACGAATTTACGTATTCCATTCGAGAGATTCGATGTAAAGGGAAAAGGGTATTTATGCCATATACGATATGTTGACGGGATCGATTTTTAGAGAAATCTTACATACTAATGATGTTCATGGCGAAATTTTCGAAATGTACATTGTAATTGCATACAAGATACAATAATGAGAAAATAGGGGGATTGTTTTCCTTTAGATTCGGTCTGTTTGCGTGTCTTTATACAAATAGATGAAGATTGTAACCTTTCCATGCCCTGCTTTGCAGAACTGTCGGAAAGAAGGGTTTTTAATATAGTGATTTTAAGTGTAGGATAGGATGTGTAAAGATGTTTTTATGGAATGTTTCATTAAAAAAAGTAACGGATATGCGTTTGTGGAGTAAAAATTTTATCATTGCCTGTATGGCAAATTTTTCTATGTTTTTTGCTTTTTATATGCTATTACCTCTGATGGCGATTTATTTGGAAGAGGTCTTATTAGCCGATAAAACGCAAGCCGGAATTATTATCTCATCTTATGTAATTACTTCGTTGATGGTGCGTCCATTTGCCGGATATTTGGTTGATACGTTGCCTCGTAAAAGATTGTTATTGATCTGTTTATTTGTTTATATGCTTTGTTTTATGGGATATATTGTGGGTGCAACTCTTTTATTTATCCTTCTGGTACGGATTCTGCACGGAGGATCCTTTGGAATTTCGACGGTTTCGCTCAACACCTTTGCATTGGATATTATGCCTTCTAAACGTCGTGGTGAAGGAATCGGGTATTTTGGAGTGATGTCCAACATTGCTATGGCAACAGGGCCTATGGTGTCAATGATGATTTTTGAAAGCACACATTCATTTCAAACTATTTTCAGATTGTCTTTGCTAATGGCTGTTGTAAGTTTGGTTCTGATAAATTTTATTAGAGCTGGCGAAACCATCAAAGTGAGCCCTGGGGAAAAAGAACCGATATCATTAGATCGCTTTATTTTGATAAAAGGATTAAGGGGAGCTTTTTCAATGCTTCTGATATCATTTAGTTATGGTATGATATCCACTTATATTGCCTTGTATGGAAAAGATGTTGTCGGAATCACTTCCGGAAGTGGAATCTTTTTTATATTTTTTGCTGTGGGAATCATTCTGGCTCGATTATTTTCGGGACGATTGGTTAATAGGGGCATCTTTCGTCCTGTAATCATTAGCGGACTTTTATTGCTTATTGTTACTTACATTGTTTTTATTTCATTCCATGATATTATTATCTTTTACAGTTCTGCCATCTGTCTTGGAGCAGGCTATGGAGTATTGGCTCCTGCGTTTCAAACCATGTTTATCAATTTAGCCCCTCACAATAAACGAGGTACAGCAAATGCTACTTATTTTGCTTCATGGGATGCAGGTATAGGACTTGGCGTTTTGTTTGGAGGAATTATTTCCGACTACTTTTCTTTAACGGCTGCATTTTGGATAGGTACTGCATTGTTGATATTAGGTGCTTTACAATATTTGTTTGTAGTAGCACCCTATTTTGAAAAGAATAGATTGCAATAATATTAACGTTACCATCATCGGTTAGATTGAATGTGATTTGAATCCTTGAAAGAAACAGATGTGATAGTACAAACATTATTTGAATTGTCGTTTATAGGAGTGTCGCCTATTTTTGCAAAACATACGCCTAACAAATGGAAATTTCGCTTTGGGAGATGATAAGGCATTTTATAATCGCTTATTTTTTTACGTAATTAGTTTCTTCAACGATTAAAAATTCAACTCTAATACGACCCCGGTTTTATTATTGCGTAAAATGAAAACGGAATACGACACTGTTTGTTTAAGTTTATCATGTTGGATTATGAATAAAGCTATTCGCTTTTATTCCGCTGTTTTCCTTTTTGAATGTAATTTTTGTAGAATAAAGGAGGTTTTAACATGACATTTTTTTGATAACAATGAAAGTGGTATTCCTGAAATAGGCTTGTTTGTTCTATACGGCTAAAGTTAACCGGTAGAAAAGGAATCATGTTCAAAGCTTTTATAAACAATGTAGTTGTTTATATTTTTAAATGTATTGATTGATTTATAGGATATCGCGTATTGATTTTTTATTCCAAATACTATAGTTATTATGAACACAAAAAAATTTATTGAAAACTACAAAGACGCATTTGGTGGCTCAACAGAGCTGCCTCTTGTATTTTGGTATTCCGACAATGCTATTGCTCAAACGGCTAAGAAAGGACGTTGTATTTTTACTCATTTGAATGAAGTACGTAAGGGTGAAGCGGTAAGTTTAAATATTGACAATATCATTTGTGGGGGAGGTTCGTTTTATTGCGGTTTTTCCGATATGCCTTCCTATGTACCTGAATTTGTCTCAATAAAGGAACGTTATAAGCAATCGCCTGAATTAGTGGAAGCATTGTTGTCTAAAATCAGTGTACCTCGTATTTCTAAAAGCTATTTGAATATTGCAAGAGTGGATCAACTTGAGTCGTTCGAAGAAGTAGAAGGCGTGTTATTTTATGCCACTCCCGATATATTGAGTGGTTTGGTTACTTGGGCAACATTTGATAATAATCATTCCGATGCAGTGGTTTCCCTCTTCGGTTCGGGATGCGCTCAAGTGATTACTTATACAACACAAGAAAATAATAAAGGAGGGTATCGTTGCTTTTTGGGACTGTTTGATCCTTCTGCACGTCCTTATTTGGAAAGTAATATCATGAGTTTTTCTATTCCGATGTCCCGTTTTAAAGTGATGTATCAAACCATGCGTCAATCTTGCTTATTCGATACTCCTGCATGGAGTAAAATTCGTGAAAGGATCATACATGAATCCTAAACTATTTTACTGTAAATTAAAATTTCAGATATGTCAAAACAAAACTATAGTAGACGTGCCAAATGGGTGGTATGATATAAGCTTGATAGAATAAGGATATTAAGCTATATGCTTTATTTTAAAGTAAAACGAAATACACTCTATGGAATTTGAAGTTTTACAAACATAGTATTTTTGTGAATGACATGTTACTGTGTTGAGATGGAATATGAGCTGTAACCAAGTACACTTTTAATTGTATTTAATTATACCTGTTTGCGATCAAGAACCTCTGCTTGAAGCGTTATTACAGATTTGATTTTCCTTTGGTTGATGCGCGTTCTGTTTTATTTTATCATGGTGTTTGCACAGTATCTGTTTTTTTTTCTTTTATCAATATACATATTATAAAAAAATAGTAACTTTGCATTACTGTTTGGGGAGCGACTCAATTTGAATTGCTGAGATTATACCCATTGAACCTGATATATATAATAATAGCGAAGGGAAACGGTTGCCTATAATATAGGTTTAAAAAATGGTTTTGTAAGGACCGTTTAACTTGGCAAATAAAGAAAATTATGAATACAAGTTACGGTTTTAATACAGAAAGTTTATTGACGGATGTAGCATCCATAAGAACAACATCTCCTTTAGTCCATAATATTACGAATTATGTAGTAATGAATAATACTGCAAATGCACTCTTAGCTATAGGAGCTTCGCCTGTAATGGCTCATGCTATAGAAGAAGTGGAAGAAATGGTTAAATTGGCATCTGCATTCGTAATAAACATAGGAACATTAAGCAAAGATTGGATAGAAGCTATGATATTGGCAGGAGAGGCCGCTCATAAAAAAGGAGTACCTGTCGTTTTAGATCCGGTTGGAGCCGGAGCAACCAAATTCAGAACATATACCTGTAAAAATATAATTGAACGTTGCCATCCGAGTATAATCCGTGGTAATGCTTCGGAGATTATGGCTCTTTGCACTGCGGCTGTTAATACAAAAGGTGTTGATAGCACAATGAATTCTTCAGATGCAGTAGAAGCAGCCAAGATTTTGGCAAAGAGCACTGCTGCTGTCGTTGTTATTAGCGGGCCTGTAGATTATATAACAGACGGAGAATACGTAGTAGAAATACCTTTCGGGTCTAAAATGATGACATGCGTAACAGGTCTTGGGTGTACTGCAAGTGCTATAATAGGTGCATTTGCAGGAGTTAATGCTGATTATCTACAAGCTTCAGTAAATGCTATGGCTGTAATGGGTATTGCAGGCCAATTGGCGGCTCAATATTCTAAAGGAAGCGGATCGCTGCAAATAAATTTCCTTGATGAGTTATATAATTTCGGGCATAAAAGTGTGGAAAAAATAGGAAAACCATGAAACTTGACTTGTCTCTTTATTTGGTAACGGACAGATTCCTATGTGGTGGTAAAGATATTGCGGATGTGGTTCGGATGGCTGCCGAAGGAGGTGTTACCTGTGTGCAATTAAGAGAGAAAGATTGCAGTACAAAAGATTTTTTGGATAGCGCTCTAAAGTTAAAAGCACTACTGACTCCGTTTCATATTCCTTTGATAATTAACGACAGGGTAGATATAGCCCTTGCATCGAATGCAGACGGAGTGCATATAGGCCAGAATGATATGCCTCCCAAAATTGCAAGAGAACTGATGGGGAAAAATAAGGTAATAGGTTTGTCTGTTGAAAACATAGAACAGGTCGAAGAAGCTAACGATTTGGATGTCGATTACATAGGTGTTTCTCCCATATTTTTAACTCAAACCAAATGGGATATCAAAGAACCGTTTGGTATAGAAGGGACTATTGCCGCTGTAAAAATATCACGTCATCCTATTGTTGCTATAGGAGGTATCGGGAAAGAGAACGCCGCTCAAGTAATTCATACCGGTGCACAAGGTATTGCAGTTGTATCTGCTATTGTTGCAGCAGATGATCCGAAACGAGAAGCTTGTCAACTTGCAATAACGGTAAAACAAGCAAAACAAAAACGATGATGAAACTTAATGAAATAGGAGAGTTCGGGCTGATCGAAAAAATAGCCTTGAGTTTTAAACCCTATGTAAGCGAAGGTATGATGGGTATTGGTGATGATTGCGCCGTTATTCCCCAAAGAGATTATGATCTGCTTGTTACTACAGATATGCTTATTGAAAACATTCATTTTCTCTCGGATCAAATTTCCCCCAAAGAGCTTGGTCATAAGTCATTAGCAGTAAACCTTAGCGATATTGCCGCGATGGGAGGTACTCCTATATGTTCGTTTTTATCCATAGCATTACCTAGTCATCTGGAAGCCAATTATGTAGATGAATTTATGATGGGGTATAAAGAATTGTCCGATATGTTTTCAGTAGCCTTACTTGGTGGTGATACAACAAGATCGTGTCGTGATATTGCAATAAATGTAACTGTTATGGGACGAATACAGTCGGAGCACTCTAAGTTAAGAAGTGCTGCGAAATACGGTCAGTTGATTTGTGTAACCGGCTTATTGGGAGATGCTGCAGGAGGGTTGCATGCAATCATGAATTCTATTTCCAATGATCCTTTTGCAACCTGTCTCATAAAGCGTCATCACAATCCAACTCCTAAAATCAGGGAGGGTATATTTCTTGGAAATAGTCCTTATGTAGGAGCAATGATGGATATCTCTGACGGTATAGCTTCCGATCTTAGGCATATAATGAAAGCATCTCAAGTTGGAGCAGAAGTAGATATCAATGCATTACCGATTTCAGACAGCTTGAAATCGCTAAGTAAAGTGTTGAAAAAAAGCGAATTTGAAATTGCTGCATGCGGAGGAGAGGACTATGAGTTGCTTTTTACTGTAGATGCTGATCATTTTGATGATTTCAATAGAGAGTATATTGCCTTTTTTGGTACGGGAATATATCCGATAGGCCGTATTACGAAAAATATGAATAATATTACGTGGCGTAAGGACGGTATTGAGATTACTCCTTCATTTAAAGGGTTTAACCATTTTTGATAATGAAACAATACAATAAGGTTTTGATAATAGCGGGCAGCGACTCGGGAGGCGGTGCAGGTATCCAAGCAGATATAAAAACGGTATCGGCATGCGGTTCGTATGCCACAACTTCCATTACAGCCATTACGGTGCAAAACACGATTGGAGTGGAGTATGTACATCCTCAACCGGTACATATCGTTACAGCTCAGATAGAGGCCGTTTTAAACGATATAGGTACTGATGCTATAAAAATAGGCATGCTTCACAGCGAAGAGATTGTTAATGGTGTAAGTGATACGTTACGAAAATATAATGTTAAAAACGTAGTACTTGACCCTGTAATGGCGGCAACAAGTGGTGAGAGTCTTTTCGACTTTTCTGCCATAGAGGCTCTCAAAAACAACCTTATGCCCATTGCTACGATTATTACTCCCAACATACCGGAGGCTGAAATTCTTTTGAACAGAGAATTGCATTCTCTGGAACAAATAAATCAGGCGGCTTATGATCTCTCTATGGATAGTAAAATATCTGTACTCATAAAAGGAGGCCATTTGGAAGATGGAGAGTTGCTGCACGATATTCTTTATGATGCTACGCGAAACGATTATTGTGATTTTATTTCGACAAAAATTGAAACAATAAATACGCACGGCACAGGCTGTGCTTTATCGTCAGCTATCGCCGCTTATTTGTCGCAAGGATTCGGAGTAACGGAGTCTGTAACGAATGCTAAAACATATATTAACGGAGCTATTGCTGCCGGATCGGACTATAAAGTCGGAAGCGGACATGGCCCAATTCACCACTTTTATACATTATGGAAGGAACTGTAAAGAATTTGAAAATAGAGTATCCCGCCTCGGAAAAAATATATATTTCGGGAAAAATGCATCCGATCAAAGTTGGAATGCGTAAAGTGAACTTGTGTGGAGGAAATGATCCTGTATACATGTATGATACTAGCGGACCTTATAGTGATAACAATGTAGAGATTGATCTTCAAAAAGGATTGCCGAAACTGCGTAAATCATGGTGCGAAGAACGTAAAGGAGCGTGTATCACTCAGATGCATTATGCCAAACAAGGTATTATTACACCTGAAATGGAATATGTTGCTATTCGTGAAAATATGAATAATGATCAGCTGGGTATACAATCGCATATTACTCCGGAGTTTGTTCGCGAACAAATTGCTATGGGAAAAGCTATAATACCGGCCAATAAAAATCATCCCGAATCGGAGCCTATGATAATAGGTCGTGATTTTCTGGTAAAAATAAATACCAATATTGGAAATTCAGCGCTCTCTTCAGGTATAGAGGAAGAGGTGGAAAAAGCGATATGGAGTTGCAAATGGGGTGGTGATACACTAATGGATCTTTCAACGGGGAATAATATACATCAAACCCGAGAATGGATTCTGCGTAATTCACCTGTTCCCGTAGGTACGGTGCCTATTTATCAAGCATTGGAAAAAGTACACGGAAAAATTGCCAATCTAAGTTGGGAAATATACCGCGATACGCTTATTGAGCAATGCGAGCAGGGTGTGGATTATTTTACAATTCATGCCGGAGTAAAAAAAGAGCATGCATTGTTAGTGAAAAACCGAAAAACGGGTATTGTTTCACGTGGAGGAGCAATTATGACAAAATGGTGTGAGATTCATGATGCAGACAATTTCCTCTATACTCATTTCGACGATATTTGTAAGATTATAGCTCGTTACGATGTTGCCGTATCGTTGGGTGACGGGCTCAGACCCGGATCTATATATGATGCTAATGACGAGTCGCAATTTCTGGAACTTAAGACACTGGGTGAACTCGCTCTTAAAGCGTGGGCATACGATGTTCAGATCATGATAGAGGGTCCCGGGCATATACCGATGCATAAGATAGATGAAAATATGAGAAAGCAAATTGAATATTGCCATCAAGCTCCGTTTTATACTCTCGGGCCTTTAACTACCGATATTGCGCCGGGTTACGATCATATTACTTCGGCCATAGGTGCTGCTCGAATTGCATATTTGGGTACGGCTATGTTATGTTATGTAACTCCTAAGGAGCATCTTGGGTTACCTGACAAAAATGATGTAAGAGAAGGTGTGATCGCCTATAAAATTGCAGCCCATGCAGCCGATTTGGCTAAAGGGTTTCCGGGAGCACAAGTACGTGACGATGCTATGAGTAAAGCTCGTTTTGATTTCCGTTGGGCAGATCAATTTGCGTTATCGTTAGATCCGGAAAGAGCACTGGAATATTACAAAGCAAATCGAAGCGAAAGCGAAGGAGATTTTTGTACCATGTGCGGTCCGAACTTTTGTGCAATGAGAATCTCAAAGCAATAAAGAACCTAGACGCCGAAAATTCTCGGACTATGTAGATTTGCCATTATGATTTCAGATTACTGTACCGTACTGGGAACGATTTATGATCTATATTTCCGGTGTTTTACATGCGTAATAAGAGTATCGAAAGAATAATTGAAGAGTTTGTTTTACACGGAAAAAGAAAATGAAACAGTAACAATCGATTATTAATACTTTCGGGTGTTAACCCAAGTCTCAAAACGAAGAAAAGCAACACCTTGATTGGAAGAGTTAATCGGATATTTTTTTGTAATCAATAAAAAAGATACGGGTTTTGTGCGTTTCGCACAAAACCCGTATTGTTCCCATGTTAAAGGATTTGTTGTTTTAAGTACGCAGTATTTTCAGTATGTTTTGTTAGAAATTTAAAAGAGCTTGGTTTACGATAACGATATAAAATAGTTGAAAATAGTGTAATTTTGCAAAACAAAAAACAATATAGATAGATGGAAATAGAGCGAGCCAAATTGGTATTAAAACAAGGAAAGGAAAAATCGATATTTCGGAAACATCCATGGGTATTTTCGGGAGCGGTACAGAAAATACAACACCATCCCGAAGAGGGTGATTTAGTAGATATTTACGATGTAGAAAACAGGTATGTAGCTACCGGGCATTTTCAAGAAGATAGTATTATGGTGAAAATATTACGTTTTGGTAACCCCGTAATTGATATCGATTTTTGGAGGCAGCAGTGGACTTCTGCAATAAAGTATCGTAAGCGGTTCGGTTTTTTTGAAAATGCAGAAACAAATGTATTTAGGCTTGTAAATGGAGAAGGTGATTTTATGCCGGGACTTATTGCCGACTATTATAACGGTGTGGTAGTACTACAAGCACATTCGGAAGGAATGCACCGTCTGTTTCCGACATTTGTTTCTTTATTACAAGAATTATTAGGTGATGCGTTGGTTTCTATTTTCGATAAAAGTAGAACAACATTACCATCAGGAAAAGGTACGGATGCATATTTATGGGGAGAAACTCCTTTGGAATGGGAAATCAAAGAAGATGGAAATCGGTTTTTGATTAATTTTTACGAGGCTCAAAAAACCGGTTTTTTTATTGATCAGCGGGAAAATAGAGAGTTGGTAAAAACATTATCGAAAGGTAGGCGGGTATTGAACACTTTTGGGTACACGGGAGGTTTTTCATTAAGTGCGTTGCGAGGAGGAGCCGATTATGTGGAAACTATTGATATTTCTAAAAAAGCAATAGCTCTTTGCGACCGGAATATAGCTCTTAATTTTACCGAAGTTTCTCATAAGAGTGTAGTCGAAGATGTGTTATCCTATTTGTCTACTATTGATCCGGATTATGATATGATTATATTGGACCCTCCGGCATTTGCAAAAAACCACCGTAGTTTACAGCAAGGATTGAAAGGGTATAAAAATATAAACCAACGAGCTATAGAAAAAATTAAACCCGGAGGGTTGTTGTTTACTTTTTCATGTTCGCAGGCCGTTAGTAAGGACGATTTTAAAACGATGGTATTTACAGCTTCTGCCAATGCAGGCCGGAACGTTCGCATTATTAAACAATTGCCCCATGCGATAGATCACCCTGTAAGTATTTATCATCCGGAAGGAGATTATTTAAAAGGTTTATTGCTGTATGTAGAATAAAAAAAAGTCCGAAAATTTATTTTCGGACTTTTTTCTTATGCTGGTTTTTATTTTTAAAATCAGAAATCAATAAAATAAGGTAATCGCGCTTGCATAGGTTCCATTTGGCTTATTTTTTCTACTTGTTGATAGTAGCGTATGACATTTTGCATATTGGGTGCCAATAATTTTATACGGGCATCGGTATTCCATAACTCCATAAGTTGTGTAAACAAGTCTTTTTCTTTTGGATACGATACAATAGTATAATTTTCAATCTCAGCTTCTTCAGCAGCAATCTCTAAAGCTCGGTCAATACCGCCCAGTTCGTCAACCAATCCTAATTTTTTGGCTTCTGTACCCGTCCAAACTCTTCCTCTTGCAATGCTATCTACGTATGAAACTCGCAAATTGCGTCCCTGAGCTACACGAGAACAAAATGTTTTGTAGAAATCCTCTACATTTCTAGTCAAAACAGCATGCGAAGTAGGGGATAGGGGACGGAGAATGGATAGAGCCGATGCGTTTTTATTCGTAAGTACGGTATCGGTATTGATGCCTAATTTATTTTTCAACAAAGCTCCTACTTCCGGGAATACGGCAAATACGCCAATAGATCCGGTAATAGTCGTCGGCATGGCCACAATTTTGTTAGCGTAGCACGAAATTTCATATCCCGCAGAAGCAGCTACATCGCTCATCGAAACAATAACCGGTTTTTTGGCTTTGGCGCGTAATACCGCATCAGTCATAATTTCAGAAGCTACAACCGCTCCTCCGGGTGAGTTTACACGTAAAACGATAGCTTTTATTTTGTCATCATTGGCCGCATTGTCCAGCGCATCTGTTATAGTGGTAGAATATACGTTGATGCCGACTCCTTTTCCGGGCATCACATCGCCTTCTGCATAGATGATCGCAATACGATTTTTACTTTTGGAATTGAGTTCAAAATTGCTTTTTGCATACTTTGTAGGATTAATAAAACGAATATCCTCGGGTTTCAAATTTTTGTTTTTCATCATTGAAATCATCGAAACGAACACATCATTTTTGAAAGCCAATCGGTCGACAAGTCTTTTTTTGAATGCCTCTTCCGGTAAAAAAGCTGATAGATTGTCCGCAATAGCATTCAGCTCTTTGGTAGAAATCGAGCGCGATTTTGACATATCCAAAACAACGTGATTCCAGATACTTTCGATATAGGAACGAATTTGTTCTCTATTGGCCGCGCTCATCTTTGTCATGGTATACATTTCTCCTGCACTTTTGTATGCATTGTTACCCGGCCGTATCAATTCCACATTTATATCTAGTTTTTTCAAAAAATCTTTTATAAACATAGCCTCAGCAGCAATACCTTTGAATTCGAGCATTCCAGCCGGATTTATAAAAATGGAATCGGCAATAGTAGATAAGTAATACCCTTTTTGTGAGTATGAATCACTATATGCATAAATAAATTTACCACTTTCTTTAAAATCTGTAAGTGCATTGCGTAATTCCTCTGTGGTAGCCCATCCGGAGGCAAAACCCATTCCAAAATCTATAAAGATGCCTTCTATATTCGGATCCTTTTTAGCCATTTGGATCGCTTTTAGTAAATCGTTCAACCCAACGGCCTGTATGCCTTCGAAATAGGATTCAAATTCACCGGGAGCACGTTCATAAATAGCTTTTGATAAATCAAGTTTCAGTACTGAATTTTGAGAAACAACAATTTTGTCTGTATCACTCGACGAAATAGCCGAGGAGATCATACTGAAAACGACCATAATAAGAATAAATATGCTTAATCCGAATACAATAAGACTGCCTAAGCATGAGGCAAAAAACATTTTGAAAAAATCTTTCATATCTTGTTATTTATAAATGAATTTCCATACCAGTATAAGCAAAAAGAAGATATTTTAGTTTAAAAACTTTTGCAAAAGTACATATTTTTTGAGAGATACGTAACTATAAACAAGAAAAGAAATTTGGTGTTTGTATGTGAAAAAAAAGTATTGTAGCAGAGAGAAAATGCCGCTATGGAGAAGCATGATATTTGCTATTGCATGTGGAATATTTTTTGTAACTTTGAAAAATTATTTTGTATCATAAAATCGATGGAAAATTACATAGTATCAGCGCGGAAATATCGTCCGGCAACATTTGAATCGGTTGTAGGACAGTCGCATATTACTACCACTTTAAAAAATGCTATTAAGAATAATCAACTGGCTCAAGCTTTCTTATTCTGCGGACCTCGTGGAGTTGGTAAAACAACGTGTGCCCGTATTTTGGCAAAAACAATTAATTGTGAGCATCCTACTGAAAATATGGAAGCTTGCAATACATGCGAATCGTGTACATCGTTCAACGATTCTGCTTCGATGAATATATTTGAATTGGATGCGGCGTCCAATAATTCTGTAGACGATATTCGTAGATTGGTGGAGCAAGTACGCATTCCTCCTCAATCCGGACACTATAAGGTATATATTATTGATGAGGTACATATGCTTTCTTCAGCTGCTTTTAATGCTTTTTTGAAAACATTGGAAGAACCTCCCGCGTACGCGAAATTTATACTGGCAACTACTGAAAAGCACAAAATCATTCCTACGATATTGTCTCGTTGCCAGATTTTCGATTTCAAACGCATCAAAACAGAGGATATTGTAAATCATTTGATATATGTGGCTAAGCAAGAACATGTTGTCTTTGAACAAGAAGCATTGCATGTGATTGCACAAAAAGCCGAAGGAGGGCTGCGCGATGCCCTTTCGATGTTTGACCAATTGGTAAATTTTACGGTAGGAAATTTGTCATATGTGAATTGTATCGACAATTTGAATGTATTGGACTACGAGTATTATTTTCGGTTGGTAGATGGTTTTCGACAAGGTGACATTGCTTCGGTGCTGTTGCTGTACCAAGAGATTATAGATAAAGGTTTTGATGGACAACATTTTATAACGGGATTAACCGAACATATTCGAAATGTGTTGGTATGTTTGGATCCTGCAACTCAATCGTTGTTGGAAGTGAGTGATGCTGTACGATATCGTTACAGTGAACAAGCAGTGAATTGTAAACTTCCTTTATTATTGAAATACTTGGAAATAGCAAGTGATTTTGATTACCGGTATCGAGAAGCCAATAATAAACGTTTATTTATTGAGGTTGCATTAACCAAATTGGCATCCGTTATCCTAAATAAGGAATTGGTAATGGAAGGGCCTGCTGCACAACCATCTATTGAACGGCCTGCAGTTTCTTCACGACCGAATACTGCTCCGGGTGGAACAAATTCGATGCCTGTACAGCCGGTTGTAGAGCAGGCTGCGGAGCAACCAAAGCAAATGCAACCAATCCCTTCTAAAGAACAGGCAGCGCTACCTTCGATTTCGCAGAAACCGATGAGTCAAGAGCCTCAGACACCTCAGACACCTGTTATAAAGATGCCTGCCAAAGCTTCTACGATATCCATTTCCGATACTTCTCCAAATATGTATATGGAGAAAGAAAAAAAAAATGTAGAAATAGAACTTACTCAGGAATTGTTGGAAAAATGGTGGAATGGTTTTATCGAAACCATTCGCGACAAAGACGATCCTCAATATACGAATTTGCGTTTCGTAATGGAGAATTTTACTCCAAAGGTTCGTAGCAATACTTTGTTTGTGGTGGAATTGTCGAATACCGTTTCTGAAACGGTATTGATGCAATTTAGAATGGAAATATTAGTGTACATGAGAACTCAAACGGGTATTAAAGTATTAAATTTTGTGACGTCGGTTATTACAAAAGAATCTGAACAAATGTTATATATACCGTCGGATAAATTCGATTGCATGGTAAAAACAAATCCGGCACTAATGGAGTACAGAAAAATTTTTAAAGATCTTGATTATTAATTAAAAAATATATAAAAATGGGTCAAACATTTATCTTTCTAGGAATCTTGATTTTTACGGCACATGTGTTTTCAGCTATTTTCAGTCGTAAAAAAATTCCCGATGTCTTGTTATTGATGCTTATAGGTATAATAGTGGGACCTTTATTTCATTGGATTACACCCAGCGATTTCGGAGTCGTAGGTTCTGTATTTTCTTCTTTAACATTGGTTTTTATATTGTTTGACAGTGGTATTGATACCAGTATTCAAAATCTACGTAATTCGTGGAAAAACTTACTTCGAGTTGCAATTCCCAGTTTTTTTCTATCTGTGATTATTGTCGGGATTATAGGATGGTTATTTTTCGACTTGGAAATAAAAGCGTCGTTGCTCTTGGGAGCTATACTGGGGGGTACTTCTTCTGCCGTTGTTATCCCATTGGTGAAGCAATTGGCAGTCAGCGAGGAAAATAGAACGGTTTTGATCCTTGAATCGGCTATAACCGATGTATTGTGTATTGTTTTCGCATTAGCATTTATTGAAACATATAAATATTCAAGCGTGGATGTGGGAGGAATTATCGGAAAAGTATTGGCATCTTTTATTTTGGCTTTGATGATTGGTGTTGCAGGAGGAATTGTTTGGTCTAGTTTGTTGGAACGCATCCGGAAGGTTCAAAATTCGATGTTTCTAACCCCTGCATTTGTTTTTATATTGTTTGGTATTTCAGAGGCTATGGGATATAGCGGTGCCATTACTGCACTAGCGTTTGGTATTGTCATGGGAAATACGGAGTATTTTGAATTCTCATTTCTAAAAAAATTCCAGAAAAACAATATGATGCCGTTGGCAGTTCATGAGAAAAGTTTTTTTAGCGAATTGGTATTTATTTTAAAAACATTTTTCTTTGTATACATTGGTATTTCCATACCTTTCAATGATATAAGAGCCCTGTTATACGGACTTTTGATTACGGTTGTACTTTTTATAATGCGCTTCCTGCTTACTAAATTTTCGGTCAAAACAGGGGCAACCACTTTTGATAAAACCGTTATTTCGATGATGATACCAAAAGGATTAGCCGCAGCTGTTTTGGCCACTATTCCCGAACAGGCCGGAATACCCGGGGGAGAGGCAATAAAATATATAACCTATTCGGTGGTTTTGATTTCTATTTCGTTTACTTCGGTATTGATCCTTTTATCGGATCGATATCCGATAGTGATGAAGTTTTATAAAATGTTTTTTGGAGCAAGCCTCAAGAAAGGAGAAGAACCCGTAGAAGAAAAAAGTACCGTAGTGAAAGAACGGGAACAAGATATATTGGATATAGCTTCAAAAACTCCGGATAAAACGGATAACTAAAATCAATAAAAGCAAAAAATGAAGTTACATTTTTATAAGTATCATGGAGCAGGAAACGATTTTGTGTTGATAGACAATCGTACACAAGATTATAAATTGACAACTGAGCAAATTCGTTTTTTATGCGACAGACGATTGGGAGTAGGAGGGGACGGGTTAATGTTGTTGCAAATATCCGATAGGGCTGATTTTGAAATGGTATATTATAATGCTGATGGTTACAAAGCTTCGATGTGCGGAAATGGCGGACGTTGTATTACTGCATTTGCTAAGAGATTAGGAATCATTGACAAAAAGGCTTCTTTTATAGGGTTTGACGGATTACATACGGCAGAAATTATAGAATGGAGTCAAAATAAGGGTGTTGTCAGATTGCGTATGAAGGATACATCGCATGCACATCCTTGTTTACAGGGAGCTTTTATTGATACCGGATCTCCTCATTATGTCGAGTTTGTAACATCGCAGTTGAAGAATATGGATGTGTTTACCCTAGGTCGTAAAATCCGAAATAACAAAGAGTTTGAACCGAACGGGACGAATGTGAATTTTGTGGAAGTACAGGAAAATGGAATTTTTGTGCGCACGTATGAACGAGGTGTTGAGGATGAAACATTGTCCTGTGGAACCGGTGTTACGGCATCGGCTTTAGTATTTGCCGGTCGAAATCAGTTGCAAAAAGGTGCTGTTCAAATATCTACTCGTGGGGGAAATTTTATTGTTTATTTTGAAGAAACGGATAACGGGTATCAAAATATAAATTTACAAGGCCCTGTAACTTTTGTTTTTGAAGCTGAACTAGAAGTAGACTAAGCATTTTTCTGAAGCAATTTCTACAAAAAATATATTCCTCTTCGGCGGATTCTTGAACATGAATTTTTTCCGGGATGCACCGGTACCGACCATGTTATTCTTGCCGACAGCGGGAATACATTTAACATTGAAATTTCTATAATGAAAATTCTGTGTATTCCAAAAAGCCGACAGAGGTATTTTTCATTAAAATTGTGCAATATAAATCATATGGAAAAATAACGATATACTTCTTTTAAAACTTTATCTTGTGCCATATCATTAGGGTTGGTCCCCGGTTCTCCTATCGGAATAGGAATATTGAGGTTGGAGAAAAATTCGATCCATAAAGGAGAAATTTTTCCTGTAGAATCGCTAAACGACATAGGATGAGCCGTAAATAAAGGTTTATCGTTTTTATCTAAATAACTTTCGTATACAAGTTCACTACAATACATCGCTTCATTGTTGGGCAAGAATGAGTAATCATAGGGGTCTCCTATGTATTTTTTTGCTCGCTCTGCAGCCAATTTTGCATACGTTGAATTGATTAGTCGTTTGACAACCACCATCGGTTCCCCTTTTTTCGTATGTGCCGATTCTTTTAAAAATGTTTCCAACTGCATTAACTGGACCCCGTTATTCGGATTGGCATCAATTACATAATATTTCCCTTTTTCAATAATTAAAATTCCGACATGACTAAAAGAAATATGTTGCCCCATTTTTGTTGTATTGACAATGGCATTTGTAAAATCATTCTTTTCGTTTACTTGGAATAGTAAATCTCCGGATGTTAACATGAATTCATTTTTCGGTTCGCTACACGTACAAAAAAAGAAAACACATGCTAATACGATTAATGAAGTATGTATCATATTAGTATGATATAACATATATTTTTGTATCAATGATTTTTTCATTGGTATTCTCATATTTTAA
>CAYYUE010000015.1:0-20470 GCA_964474745.1 uncultured Bacteroidaceae bacterium
CTTTGTCCCATTCGTAATTAGCAAAGAGACCAAATTTTCCGATGTCAATTTTTTTTATCATATTCAGCGTTTATTTAAGTCAAGTGTTGGCATTCGAACTCTTCATATGCACAATAACGAAATGATTGGTCGTATTTTCCATTTTTTGTTTGTGCGATAAAGTCTAAATTTAGGTTCAGTTTTTATTTATCTAATCTCTTCTTTAAATATTACTTCCCGTTTTCCATTCTTTTACACTATTTTTCCTTTCTAAAAAACCGCAAAATTCATTAAGTGAATTTTGCAGTACTTCTTTTGGAATCAGTTGTTGTATGTATTTTGCAATCATTGTCGGACTTAAACTGCGACTCATGGCGTATTCAACCACGCTATGATCAGCTTCCTGACAAAGCAAAATGCCAATGCTCGGATTTTCGTTGCTGCGGCGCACATCGCGGTCGAGTGCTTCGAGATAAAATTCAAGTTGTCCCATGTATTCAGGTTTGAATTTGCCTGATTTTAATTCAATGGCCACCAAACATTGCAATCCGCGATGATAAAACAACAAGTCAATCTTAAAAGTAGAATTGCCAACCTGCAGTGGATATTCAGAACTCACAAAAAGAAAATCTTTACCTAATTCCAATACAAAGTTTTTCATATTTTCTAAAATACTGTTTTGCAGGCGTTTTTCGGAATGTTTTTTGGGAAGTCCAAGAAAATCAACCATCAACGTGTCTTTCAACGTCGGCACTGCTTGCGGATACATCTCTTTTAATCCTTTGGAAATATTGCTTTTATTGCCCATTAAAGACATAAAAGTTTGATTTTTTAAGCAACGTTGTAATTCTCTTTTGTTTAATTGTTCTTTGTAAGAATACAACACATAAAATATCCTTTCTTCTATTGTTTTACACGCATTAAGTATTTCAAAGTGGTTGGTTAATGTAGTGATATTTAGAAAAATAGACATTTGTCCAAATTGCCCAATCGCTGGTTGGAGAATTTGTGCAGCCAATGGTTGCACAAATTCAGATTCTTTTATTCTTGGCTTATAAAATTTGTCAAGTTTTAGTTTTTCAGAGAGTTGCAGAAATTCGGTTGATGAGTATGCCTCATAAAAAGCAATCATATTATAGATATTTCGCCTGCTAAAACCTCGCAACGTTGGATCTTGCGAACACAAATACTCCGAAAGTTGCGTTACTGTTTTGCTTCCCCATGCCGAATTTCTGATGCGATACGAAACATACGCACCGATTTCCCAAGCCGTAAGCAAATTTTCACGGTTCACGGTTTGCAATGCTCGCGACCTGTGCAACGAAATAATTCCATGCACTTGTTGAAACTCTTGTGAAATAGATTTGTTTAATTCTTCCATTTTATTGGATGTATATAGTTGTTATTTATGTGTTTGATTCTCATAGTTAAAATAAAAGTTAATTACTTTGTTTATTAAAGTCTTTCTAATTCTTGAATGCTTTTTTTATATCCATAATTTTATGCTTATTTAACCGGTACGATGTCTCTACCAAAGGGAATAAGTGCCAGAGTCATGAGTTTAAAATGTTGTAAACCAAATGGAATACCTATAATCGTTATACAAAAAAGCAGACCAAATATCAAATGAGTGATGCTTATCCAGAGGCCGCCAATAATTATCCAAATAATGTTCATGAATGTATAAAGACATCCTGTTTTTTCAGGATGTTGAATCGTCGTCCAACCAAATGGCCAAATAGCGAGTATTGCAAGTTTCATCGTTTGTAGTCCAAATGGTATGCCTATTATTGTGATACATAGTAAAATACTTGAAATTAAGTATTCTATAGCAACAATGAACCCACCGAAAAGTACCCATATAATATTTCCTATAGTTCTCATTTTATGCAATATTTGTTACGAAATGAGTGGATGCAATTTCAATATGTGCCAATGGTGTATAACCGGCCCGAATAAATCCTTCGGACAAACTATCCGCACCGGCGAATAAATCTATGAAATTTAATGTTTGCATTATGGCTGATTTACTAAAATTTTGTAATGCAAAATTACTAAAAAAACTTATTATTACTTGTTTTCTTATTTTTTCTCGATTTATTAATGCCTTTTTTATTCTAAGACAAAACCCACATTGTTGAAAAATATTTTTTGTTATTTTGGCTCGTTATTTTGATATAATTTTTTGCGTTTGGCTGCTTAATAACTCCACATTAGAAACTCGTGCAACTCATTTGTCGACTGTGCTTCAAAGGTTCGTGACTGTTTTACAATTATCGTCGAATTGTGGCGACAATGCCTATAATAATATTAATTTCGGATTGTTTTTGCCTGCAACGCATTCAATATAAGCTCTCAATCTCAACGGAACCCCACATTTTTGGTTTTCCTTTAGTTCTTTTTCATTTCGCAAAAAAGGGTGGAGTTATCCACTTCGTAGAGGGTGGCAGGGACGTTACACTTTGAGGCTATTTGTAAAAAATCATTTTCGGAACAGGTGGTGGCTTTAAATCCGTCTTTGCATACAATGGTGCCCTCTTTGGTTTGTTCGTAGTCAATTTCTCCCAACAGTTGTTCATCGGCTTGCATTTGAAACCAGTGCAGTCGTTCCTGCCAAATTTTATCGGAATAGGTGGAGAATAAAATCAAACCTCCTTTTTTGGTAACTCTTATGGCTTCGGTCAATAATCGGTAAGGGTCTTCTCGGAAGGCGGAAATTCCATTTTGAATGCAAATCGTAACATCAAACGTGTTATCAGGAAAATCCAACGCTACGGCATTCATGGTGTAGAAGTGGAGATTCGTTATTTGGTGATGTAATTTTTTGGCTAATTCGATATTGTCTGCCGAAATATCGATGCCCACCACTTCCTTGCTTTTTTTAGCCAATTCCACGGCTACTCTTCCGTATCCGCAACCCAAGTCCAATACCTTGTCGTTGGAAGAAAGTTTAGCCAGAACAGTTTCTGTTTCCGCTTTTAAAAGTTGCTGAATCCGTAAAGGGGCTATGGCGTAGCATCTTTGCAGTTTGTTTGTGTTCAGATTTTTATAATAGTAACTCATGGCATTTTTATGTTTTATGTAATTACAGTTTTAACAACTTGGCAAATTGAGAGGCTGTGCAGATACTCATATCTGTTGTCAGGAAGTTGCCGTTGTAGAAAATCGAAAATATGGTGGCCGGGGTAGGGGCATGTTGTGCTTGTTCCATCGTTTCTAATTTTATTATTTTGAGCGGAATGTTATTTTCCTGTGCCAACAACCACAAGGAGCCGTTTACATAGTAATCGGTAAAAGGGCAACGATTGGTATAATATACCACCAGTCCATTCTTTTCTTCACATTTTCCACTTTTTACGCACGCTTTGAATGCCGGGTTCGAGGCGTTGTTGTCGAGTTTAAGTGCCAATAATGAGAAGCCGTCCGGTAATTTTTCTGCGGTTTCAAATCCTTGTCCGAGGAGCCATTTGGTATCGCTCATAAAATGAAATTTTTTGGTTCCGACTACTGTTACCAAACCGTTTTTACCTTGCGCTTTTGCATTGTCGATAGCCGATTGAAGTAGGGCTTTGGCATGTCCTTGTCCTTTGTACTGTCCGGATACCCAAAAACAATTTATCATGAAATAGTTTTCGGCATCGACCGGAATCCACGCTTTTTCGGCCGGCACGTATTCGATGAATACTTTTGCTCTGGCATCTAATCGCCTGAAAACATATCCGTTGTCAAACTCTTTTTTGAGCCATGTTTTTTTCATTTCATACCCTGCGGAACATTTTTTGTCGGAGAAGGCACAACAAATATGCTCGGTATCTATATTTTCTTTTGTAAGTGTTATGTATTTGTTTTCCATGTTGTTACTTTTTTATTTTTTCGTAATACAGTTCGTCTATGAATTGACCGTTTTTGAAGGCAGCTTTTGTCAGTGTACATTTGAATGTGAATCCTGCTTTTTCAAGCACTTTTTTCGATGCCGGATTATGGGCAAACGGTGTTGCAAAAATCCTGATGATTTCAGTATTTTCAAATATGTATTCGGACAGATGTGTTACAACATCACTCATAATTCCTTTACCCCAATAGGCTTCGGCAAGCCAATAGCCAATTTCTGCGTTGAATCGTTCAACATCGTTTTGTGGGAAATAACCGATGGAGCCGACTGCTTTTTCATCAATTTCAATGGCAAATACATTGGGCAGCTGTCCTAATGTATTAATGAAAGACAAGGCATCGTCTAAAGAGTACGGATGTGGAAAACCATCGCGAAGGTTCAACCATATTTTGAAGTTATTTGCCGATTTTGCTAATGCTTCGGCATCTTCTATTCGCCAGTTTCTAAGGGTCCAGTTTTTGTGTTTCATTTCCATTTTGATTGATTTTAATTTATCTTTTTTATAATGAAAAACGTATAACCGTAAAATTTTTTATATTGATTATATAATACTTCTTCCTCATTCATGGAATTTTATCTGTTTTTTTGAGTAAATTATTGATAGCAAATTTCGATGATTTTATCCAAACGGCGCATTTTAGTTTCTTGTTTTTTGACATCATACAACCATCACAGTTTTCTGTTTACATCAACCTCTTGTTCTGCTCTAATAAAGTGATTATTTTTTCTAATCTCTTTTGTCGTGTATCTTCTTTTTTTGCTTCTAAATAAAATCCGATGAATTGCTTCTGCATGGATTGAGATAATGTACAATAGTTACGGTATGCCAGTGTGCAATCTTGTATTTTTGATTCAAAGTCTGTCTTTTGAGAGTCTGAAATGTTTTTGTCTTGCACGTTATCCCATTTTCCGTTTTTCCTGGCTTCATTAACTGCTTCTATTCCGGCATTAGTCATTTTCCCTTCGTTGATAAGTTTTTCAACAAGTTTTTTATTTTTTACAGACCATTTACTCCTTTTAATTCGTCTTGCAAAATATTTCCTGTATGTATCTTTATCAATGGAAACGATCAATCCGTCTATCCAGCCAAAACATAGTGCTTCTTCAAGAGCTTCATGGGCAGATAATGTTTTTAAAATAGTTGTTTTTCCAAATATTAACCAGATGCCTCCATTGGTTTGTCCATGTTTTTCCAACCATTCACGAAATAATTCCCGGCTTTCAAAAATTAATTCTTTATCCATATTTTGTCTATTATTTTCTTATAAAAAGAGAAGAGTTACCACGTTTTTGTTATTATTTCCGGTATTCTTCTGGAATAGGAAGCCCGAAAGTATCACAAAGCAACCCTACATCATGGATGTCTTTTTCTGTATGTTCGTAACCTTGATGATATAATAGCTGTGCTTCGACGGTTAAGCAACGTACGATCATGGTGCCAATTATTCCTTTGCCGTTTAACGTGTCGGCAGGATATAGTGCATGGTCAAAACGCAATGTTCCTTCTTCAACGAATTCGAATAGGTGAAGATCTACGATGCGATTGTCGGTGGCGCACCAACAAGTATGGTCGTCAGTTGTATATATTACTTTGGTTTCACTGTAACCGCTTGAAATCAAGATGTCTGTAAACACTTTAATATCTTTTTTTTGGATGAAAATGTCTATATCGTTATGCGGTCGTGTTTGTCGCCCCAAAAGTGCGTCAACGCCCCAGCCACCATCAATCCACACGTCAATACCGGCATTTTCTATTTTTTTCAACAAGTCAATCACATCCTCTTTCTTCATCATAAATGTTTTGTTTGGTCCCTTTTTGGTTTTATTGTTTGCCGCCGTACTGTTCCGACTTTTATAAAATCGCTCGTTTTGTACGGGCATTTTTTGTCATTGTTTATTTATTTCCGGTTTTTGCCAAAAATAATCGGGGTCGTGAGTTATGTATTTCGGATCGATAATGCCTTGCGGTAAATCAATTTCAAAACCTAAGGGCAATAACGCTATATATTTATTTTCAATATAACGATACCGACTTTCTGCATTAAATCGACTGTAATCAACGCATTGTATCCAATAAAGATTTTTTGCCATATACGATTCCAAGTACTGCTCTTTTGTCTGTGTACTTTGATTGTTCCAGTTTGCATCTTCGTTGAGAACGAGGGGTTTGTTGTTAATCAAGCGTTCTCTAACTTCGGCAATACTTAACAAATTGCCATTTTCATCTTTTATATAGGCGTAGAAAGTCGGGTCGATCCAAATCCATTTTTGTAATTGTGAAGACCAAACTGAATTTATAACGTGGCAATCACGGTCATTTGGATTTTTAGGCATACAAGTTACATAACGGGAAGGTATTCCCATGGATAAATACATTTCATTCAATGTTTGGGCTAACTGTCTGCAATTTATGCCTTTTCCTGTTGCTTTGTGATAGTTATAGAGGTCAATGGCATCAAATTCTGCCAAAGCCCAATTTCCTCCGTTGTGGCGAATATTGTCGTGTGTCCATTTTAGAATATTAAGAATTTTTGAGATTTCATCGCCGTTTCCTGCAATGGAATCAAGATTGAAATAGTTTCTTACCTGTCGCAAATTACCATTTTCAGACGATTGATACGTGAATTTAGGCAAGGAATCGTTTGTCTCTTTTTGATAACCGTTTGCACTTTGCAAAATGATGAGTTTGTCGAATTGTTTAAGGGTTTCGGTAAGCGCAATAAACTTTTTATCTTTCCGAATATTATCTAAATCGCTGTTCGACATCACGTGTCGATAGTCATCGTAGCCGAATTTGATGGATTGCTCATAGGCGGCAATGGCTTCTTTTTTCTTGTTCATTAGTGAATATGTGCAAGTCAAATCGTAGTATGTGTTGGCATTAATCATTTCAATGTCTTGCCGGTATTCTTTCATTTCCATGCTATCCAGTTTGAGATTTTGCGATAAAATCAGTATCTCTCGTAAAAACTTTTCCGTTTGCTGGTAGTCTTTTTTGTTGTAACATTCTTGATACTGATTTTCGAGTTTTTGATGACTTATGAAGAAATCATTCATCATTTTTGAATTTGTCTGTCCCAAAGCCGTTACTGTAAGTAACCATGTAACAATGGGTAAAAATATACGTTTCATTTCATTTTTTTTTTGTTTACTCTTTGTCGGATTTTCAGCGTGTTCCGTTTATGGTGATATTTGGTATTTGCACTGAATGTGCCGATGGCTTCAATGAATGTTCCTGAACAACAATATTCTGTTTTCTAATAATTTGTGAGTTTTATTTATGGACAACAACAACTCCATAACCAGCTATTTTTGGTTTTCGCTTCTGTAAATTCAATATCAAATGGCTTTGTTTTCTTTGTATCATACCACTTGCCTGTTAAATATTGATCGTTTTTGTCAGAGGAATTTGCCATAATAAAAAGCCCCTGATTGTCATAATCTTTACTCATTTTCAATTCAAAAAAACCGGTAATCTTTCCGTTTAATTCTTCTGTCAGCCGTATTTCTTCTCCTTTTTGTTCGCCATACAGATGCATTTTTTTTAACTTGTTATCATCATAATAATAACCTGAAATTTGATTTTGCTTATCAATGCAAATGGCCATACTAATCGGATATTGATTATCTATTTTACCGAAAAAAAAGATGTTATCAGGTATTTTTTCTTTAAGTTGCCTGTTTTCAATAAATTTGTCAATTGGCGATTTTGAAAAATAATCGCTTTCTATAAGTATGTACTTGCCCACATCGCTTAGATATGTTTTAACAGAATCAAGCGGCACGGACAAATTATAGGAAGGCGAGCAAGCCCGACTTACTCTTGGGTAGCAATCTCCATTCAAAGAGAGTATCAGTTTGTTTTCGTTTACCGCATAATCGATATCGTAATAACTGCAATAAGGTTCATCACCGGCACATTCAATAGCCGTTTTGAACTCTTCTTTCACGCCATTCAGCCAATAGTGATTGATAAAATCCAGATATCCGGATAATGTAAATAGTGTTTGAAATTGTATTTCACTTATTTGCAATTCTTCTCCTGTTTTTAGGTTGAAATATAAACAATCTTCAACAGAATTATCGTACGCTCCATAGTATGTTCCGCTAAACCGGATAAATAAAATTTCGTTTTTTAATTCCGAACTGCATTCGACTTCGCTCCAATGAAATTCTTCAATTGATTCTTCATTTTGTTCAAAACTTGTGATCATAAACCTGTCGAGAATTTGAAGGTTTATCTTTTCTACAACGGCATTATTGGCATTTTTCGGGTCTGTTACTTTGGGTATTTCCGAAACCCTGCCGTAATTGCCGGTCAAACGTATTTTTTCAACTGTAATGTTTTGTCCGTAGTTCGCAAATGTGGCAAATATAAATAAAAACAGGAATAGGAATTTCATATTTTCTTATGTGATCTTTAAATAGTTTTTACAATTTAATTTTAACTTTCAATGTTTATCCTATTAGTGTATGCTTACATTCATCATTTCTGACTCACTTTTCTACGAGCAACGGCGGTGAAGTTGATATTTGTTTTCAAACGAGAGTAGTGTCGCCAGTTTGTCAAGCGGTTTGTTGACTGCGGGTGTTTGCCCCTAAACACATCCTCATTCACCATTTTCAATTTTATAATTTCCGTTTACTTCAACCATTTTCCATCCCTTGTTTAATGTCATTTCATAGCCATCTCCCCGAATCACATTTTCCGTGATCTCTTTTGGGGGAAGAAGGTAAAATGCCGACCAGTCATTCAGACGGACTATACCACTTTTAACGATGATTTGTCCCCATTTACCCATAATGGTTATGTTTCGCAATAAAACGGCATTATTTAATGCAATTACCCTGTCATTAGGGTTATAGGAAAAATTAATCCCGTTATTTGTAATGCCAAGTTTTGACGTTTCCGGTTCAAGTAACTTCTCAAAAGCGACAATATTTCCAAAGGACAGTATCGCTTCTTTTTCATCAATTAAGATTTTATTATGGCTATATTTATCTAAAAGTTTGTTCAAATATAAGGTATCAATTGTAACGATATATTGCGGGTTCGATTTTTTTATCAAAAAAGTCATACCTTTGCTTAAATCACTATCATGTTTCCATTCGGGGTACAAGTCGTCTAAAATGACAGCGTAGGCGGCGCCTGTGGCATAGGCGAATGAGTTTGTATATCCGGTGTTGATGTTGTACTCCAATTTGTTTTTTATATATTGATGTAATTTTTCTTTGGACAGTTTTGCCCCGGTATATTCTGCTAAACCTTCATTTAATTCATACAAATCTTCGTTGTTCTGCGGATATAAACTCTGACGGTAAGTCCGTATGTACAGCGCATCATGTAAACTTTGCAAGTCTCCATCCAATGCCTGCTGCAACGCTTTCATTTCAATTTGAAGCAATGCCCGACCCTCTATTTCATCCATATAGAAATTTTTGGACATGACATTTTGAATACCTAAATCGTTTTGGTGCAAGTGAAAAATTTCATGAGTCAATAAATTTACTCGCTCTTCACACGAATTTTGCATTAATGCTAGATGCATAACTATTACATATTTTTTACCTTTATATTCAAAAATGCTGTTTGCCAGAGGAACGTTATTATTCCATGCTTCCTCTTTCAATGGTTGGAAATTACCGTTTTCAATAGCAGTAAAGTACATTTTGTTTTCAATATGATTAATAATTATCATCGGAGCGTTTAACGAAACATCCCATAATTCCTTTGATTCTTGCTTATTCAGTATCTTTGCTGTTTGTTCCAGACTTTTTTCCATCGTTTTATTACAAGGAGGTTGTTGAGCATAACAAATATGAACCCCTAAATGGAGTAACAAAACTGTTAACAAGCTTACTTTATTCATGCCTTTAATTTTTATATTGTTGATTACTATTCATTCTTGTCTCTCGCCATTTCGCCAAACGGTTTGTTGACTGTGAGCATTTATTCAGGGATTTCCAAAATGGGTCCTTTCCCGACTGCAAATTTGCCTTCGTAATATCGTTTTCTAATATCGGCGGCTTCTTCAATCCATTTATCCATTCCCAAAAGTTTCATTCGGCAAAGATTATATACTTTCATATTGTGCGGATAGTCTGCTCCTTGCTTGGTTGGTATTAACCGTTCACAAGGGAAATCAGTACATTCATGACAATAGGTTATACCTTTTTCCTGAATACAATCCCAAGTATCACATTGTCCGTTAGCCCATTTGCATTTTCCTTTTTCGTCTCTGCAACCTTTACATACTGTTTCTTCAATCGGTATTTTCAGAAATTCGGCAGCGCGTTTTTTGTATTCTTCGGTAATATTGCCTGTATAAGCGTCGCAGTTGAAACAATCTAATCCGCATGGCGCTGTTAATACTGATTTGTCCATTTCTTAAAAAATTTTATGCCCTTTCAGACAGTTTATAATTTATTTTTATATTTCATTATCTATTGTGTTTTCGGTATTTGCAGTCAAATGAGTATAGACGCAAAATTAAAAATTATCTATAAAGAACTCAATAGAACTAATGTTATATAACTCACGGTGCATTTAAAAAAGTTACACAACTGAATAATTGCCATTATATTTATATGAATTTCAATTAGATAAATATAATGGCAACTTTACAGCAAAATTAGTGAAAATATTTGGCATATTACCAACACTTGAACAAAAAACGAATTTTTAAAAATAAATCCGCAATGATTCGATTAAGAACGTATGATTGTAGGTTTTGGTGGCGGAATCTATATGTGTTGATTCTGAACGATATTTATTTTACCGGCAAACAAATATCTACCAAAAATAGGGCATCGGGATCGTTTCCGGGATCGTTCAAATAGAGTTCATAATGGTCTCCGGTATCGCAGACGAGTTCTTTTTCGTCGGCGATTTGATAGGCTCTGTGCCACAATTCCGCGAATTGACCCATTGTCACTTCTGCATTCACAACCAAATATTTGCCACCGCTTACTATGTAGGGACGAGCGCTGCCTTCTATAACACATTTTTTATCCACCACCAAACAGGCATCGGAAGACAACTCTTCCTGCGGAACTTCACACGGGTTGTCGTGGTAAATAGCTAATAAACAAGGCTGATGGTTGAATAATCCTTTAGGCATACCCCAGTTCATCAACGAGTTGAAGGCTTCATGAATGTGTCCGTAATTTCCTTTATGTGCTACAGCAGCAACATAAAGTTCGGGCAATTGTTTTACCGTTATGTTTTTAATATTCATGGTTTGAATTTGTTATTAATTTGTTTAAGTTTCTTTTTTAATTCCTGCGGTTCGACAATGTTGACGGCGTAGTCTGCCTCTCAACGCACGATGCTGTTAAACGAGTAATACATTGTATATGTTCGGTAACTTTCTGTTTCTCAATATCTAAAAATGTTTTTGTTTGTTCGTGAGTTGATTGGTAACAGTGTCGTTTTGTTAGACTACTTTTTTATAGACATTTTACCGGTGCGTTTCATTTCGTCGGCAAATTTTTCAACCCCCATTTCTTTGATACAATCGATACATTTGCTTCGGTTTGTACGGCTGACAAAACCGATCACTTTCGCGAACATATTGTTATATTTTTTGCACTCTTTTAACGGCATTAACCGGCAATCGGCGCAAGTAACGTAACCGTTTTCTATACAGCATTTTCTGATTTCGCACCAAGTAGCTTTTTCATTTTGATAGCATCCGGCACATTTTCCTTTTAATAAGCTTTTGCAGGCTCCGCAATAGAGTCCGCAATAGGCAACATTGTAATTTTCCATATATATTATATTATTTTATTGATAACATTTCGATACGATTTTCTTTCCAAATCAATACAGATTTACGCATAATTCGTTTTTTGTTGATAACGTTTTTACTCACGAGTGAGCGAGAACGTTACTAATTTCTTTTTTATAGGTTCCCAATGGGATCAATTCCAATATTTTCTATCATTAAAACAACGGCTTTATTTTTGGCAATCGGGCGATGCATGATACCTTTGGGTACGCAAAGACCTTCAAATTGTCCTAACTCAAAATTTCCTTTTTCTGTTTCCAACACGATACTGCCTTCGATGACAAAAAACAGTTCATCGTCATTTTCGTGTTTATGCAAATGGTATTCTCCTTCAAAAATGCCTAAGCGAAATACGGAAGAATTGACTTTGCATAAGGATTGATTAAACCATTTATCGGTACAATCTTTCACAATTTCGGGAACATTAATTTTTTCTAAATAGTCATATTTGACGTTCATTTGCTGGTTGTAATTAAATTTTTGCATCTACTTCTTTTTTTATATTGATTGTTTGATTTATTATTTTCTTAATTTCCCATTCTCAATTTTCCAAACAACTTTTTTATATGATTTTTGTATGAAATTCGGCCGATTTAGATATAATTTGATTTTCTAAAATAATAAAGGTTGTTCGTATGTTGGAGGTTTGTAAAACTTCATTTTGGTATCTATTCCCAATGTAGTGCATAGGTTATAAAATAGATCCGACAGTTTTCGATGGTTATCGCTGAAGCATTCGTAACGCTCGCCGTAAACGGATTGATATTTTGTTTTTATAGCTGGAAACGCATGGTCTAATGCTTTATAGAAATAGTCCCGCGAACCTTTTCTGAGGGTTACGCCAAACATCGGAAGTATGTAAGATGCGCCAGAATCTTTTGCCTGCCGCATTAGGATTTCTATGTTTTCTGTAGTGTCGTTGATAAACGGCAATACGGGCATTAATGTAATTCCGGTATAAATGCCTTTGTCTGCCAATATTTTCATCGCCTTATAACGCTCTGAGGTGAGCGATGCGTTGGGTTCAACTTTTTGGGCAAGGGAGTCGGCAGCACACGTGATGGTGAAACTGACGGCGGTATATATTTTGGATAGTTTCTGCAATATATCGGTATCGCGTTCTACTAAATTGCTTTTGGTTATAATATGAACGGGAAATTTATGGGAAGCAATTATTTGTAGTGCTTTGCGTGTCAGTTGCAACTCTTTTTCAATGGGCATGTAAGGATCGTTCAGAGAGCCTGTACCGATGGTTGCTTTGTTTTTGCGTTTGCTTGCCAGCTCTTTTGCCAATAATTCCAACGCATTTTGCTTGACCGATATTTGCGATATATCGCCCACTTTGTAACATTCGCTTCGGGTATCGCAATAGATACACCCGTGCTGGCAACCTCTATATAAATTCATGTTATAGGTGATGCCAAACCAGCTGTCTTGCTGTTTTAATTTTGAAAGAATAGATTTTGCTTGGATATATTGCATGGGTTTGTTTTACTGTTGATAAATATACTCAAGTGCTTCATCTTTATTGTTTTTAAAATTTTCGATTGAGTAGTCGATTTTTATATCCGGATTTAGTGCACCGTCATGACCTTTCCACTGTTCAAAATACTTTGTTGAGTAAACAACTTTTATCTTTGTATTCGGAAGTTCAAAAACTTGTACTTCTCCGTAATGATTGATGCTTCCGCCTGTGGGCTCTCCAACGATGATGGAATTGAAATTTCTTTTTAATTCCAGTGCATTTAATAATGCCGAAGAAAAAGTCATTTTGCCTATTAAAATATACAGCTGCCCACTTTTGTTTAAATAGCTGCCTTTTAATTGATACAGAAACGGTTTTAATATTTGAGAATTACCTCCGCCATTAGATCTCAAATCTATAATCAATTTTTGCACTTGATTTGTATCTATTAATTTGAATATATCCGAATTGAATTTTTCAAATGGGTAATTTTTGTCATCGCTACATTTTCTATAATTAAAATAGAGCATTTTTTTATCGGCATGGTATGAATACCAATAATTGTCTCTTCTCGACAACGCTTCCATAGTTGAAAATTGATCGGCACTATTTATAACCATATCAGAATCAATATGTAATAGAATTCGGACGGTATCACCATTTGCTTTTTCAAAAGTATAAGCCGCATTTTCTTTTGAATCTGTAATGCCAAGACCTTTAAGTATGTAGCCGTTATTCAAATAGAAAAGGGACATGGTTTCAAAAAAAGATTGATTTTCACTACAAATTATTTTCTTAAACTTGTCAAATACTTCTTCTAAAGGTGTTTCATTGATTTTGATTAATTTGGATAACATGATGTCGGATAATCCTGTTTGTACAACAAAAACTCCTTCATTGAATATGTTAAACTGCACCGGTAAGGTATATTGATAAATATGCGGCAGTTCAACTTTTGTGTGTTCGTCTCCGATAGATGTTGTCAATTGCAGCAATTCGTTAAAAAAAGTTTCTTCATCCAACGTGTTGATTTTGGATTTAATCCATGTTATTTTTTGTTCAAATTCGTTTGGTGTTATTTTCGCAAATAAATTCACATGTTTTTTAGGAAGATTGATTTTCAAAAACTCTAAATCTTCTATAAAATACTCATTTTTATGTTGAGAAAAAACACATAAATTATTAATTAACAATAGAAATATTATAATATTTCTTTTCATATATGACTTATTTTTGGATTCAAGATAATCAAAAGGTAAAAATAGATCCAACACTATTTTCTAGCTTTCAACTTCGCAAATTTATTTTGTTTCTTCTATTTTTTTAGTTAGTTTTCACTCAACAACCTTCTTAATTCGTTTTGCAACAATTCTTTTTGTGGCAAGTAGAGTTGATATTTGCTTACAAATAGAGAATTAGCAATGTTATCCAGTGCATATTCTATCAAAATATCGTCTTTTCGTGCACCTAATATAATGCCTATCGGAGTGTTGTCGCCTTCAGTATTTTCTTCTTTGCGAAAGTAATTGAGATAAAGATTCATTTGCCCAATATCGTGATGCTCTATTTCTCCGCGTTTGAGGTCAATTAATACAAAACATTTCAAAATTCGATGGTAAAAAACCAAATCCACATAAAAATGTCTGCCCGCAATTGAGATGCGATATTGTCTGCCAACAAACGCAAACCCCTTACCTAATTCCAACAAAAATGTTTGTAGATTTTCTAATAGTTTTACCTCCATTTCACCTTCTAAATAATTATGATTTTCTGGAATTTGCAAAAATTCAAGTATAAAAGGATCTTTTATTAGATCTTCGGGCTTTTGAATTTCAATACCCTGTTTTGCCAATTGTAAAATCCCCTCTTTATCCTTACTCAATGCCACCCGATGAAACAACATACTTTTCATTTGTCGTTTCAATTCCCGAACACTCCAATTTTCGTTCTCTGTTTGAACGGCATAAAAACTTATTTCCAAATCGGTATCCGATTTTAGAATTTCAAAATAATGACTCCAACTTAATTGGTGAGACAGTGTCTCACTTTTTGGGAATGTTTGATATAATTTTCTCATATATAGAATATTAGATCTGCTAAACCCTTTGCCATAGTGTAGTGTTAAATCTTTTGAAAGACGATTTAATAATTCGGCACCATATTCTGCTCTATTATTTCCTTTTTGCTCAAAATCAACAATATATTTTCCTATTTCCCAATAGGTTCGTACTAAAATAGTATTTACGGCTTGCGTTGCCGATTGCCGTCCTGATTTTAATAAATTACCAATATTTTCGACTAAATATTGATAGTTTTCACTCACAGTTTTTATCTGTTCCATGTTTTTTCTTTTTCTTTTCTAACTTTCAACTTTGCAAATTTATTTTATTTCTTCTATTTTTTCAATTTTGAACGGATTGATTTTACTTGAATATATGATATATGCTTGTTATTGAAACGCGATTATTCCTCTATTTTCTCTATGTTATGGGTTGTTATGGAAAAAACGGGGATGTAATTTTTCCCTGTCTGTTGCATTTTTTCGTGCAGTTTTTGGTTTTTACTATCCAGTGATTGCTGAGCAGTGCCGTTTTTCCATTTATTCTCTTGCCATTGTTTATCCAAACAGGGGGCATTATCAACGTGGCATAAGAGTTCTTTTTGTTGATATACGGAGTCAATTTCTCGGGCTGAAATTCGGTTGCATGCCAGTACGCCTGTAATTTGTACCCGGGTTTGATTCCATTGTGCAGGATCGAATCTTTCGGATTTGTTTGCATTCAATACTGAGACAACGCTTGTATCATTCAGAATTAATTTCATTTTCTTGCCGTCAACAGGGCAAACGTGAACAATTTCTCCTTCGATCGTGATGGTATTTCCTATTTGATTTTCAAGCTCGAACGACGTATTAAAAACCTTTTTTTCGTTTTGAGCTATTACGGTTATTGATGTTAGTAAACTGAATACTATACTTAAAATGAGTTTCATATTTTATTATTATTATATTTTTTGCAAAGGTATAAAATAATTTTCAAAGTAAGTAATTTGTAATCATTATATTATCTGTTTTAGAAGATCAATTTGTTAAAATACGAGTTTTCGTTTTGTTTTCAAACGGCAACTCAATTTTACGCGAGCGGTGTAAATAATTCGATCAAATTTTTCTCCGGATCGTACAGATGAACTACGCGCATTCCCCAATGGGGCATATCCATTGGCTCGTTAATGAATTTGATTCCTTTTTCCGAAAGTGTTCGATAACTTTCGTCCACATTATCGACCTCGAAAGAGACCATCGATTTTTCTCGAAAATCTACAGGTTGTGTTTTCTCTGTGTTTCCGACAACGGTAGCCATCAAATTTGACGTGAATATGGCTAATCCTTCTATTCCGTCGGCTACTTTGAAACTGGCGTAACATTCGCCCACATCCCATGAGGCTTCTAAACCAAGTTGTTGGGTGTAAAAGTTGAAACATTTGCGATAGTCTTTGACTAATAATCTGACATTACTGAATTTCATATTTTATTCTGTTTTTGATTGCTGAATTTAAGGTATACATGCAGCTTTTTATTTTTTATAAGTTTGATTTTGCAAAAGTGGTAAAAAACAGTATCATACGCGAATGGGGTAAACATTGTTTGTTTAGAAAATACTTCCTCGTCAATTTGTTTTATCGACGGTGATGATTCTGTATGTTTGCGAATTTACGGTTATCCGGATACTGTGTTGAGGGCTGAAAATGTAATAGTTTTTTCCTGTTTTTTGAAAATCGGCTTCGTCGGTTTCGCTGATGATTTTGTATATGAATTGCTCTATTTCCACTTTTGATAGATTGGTTTTGAGTTTTTTGTTTATTCTGTCATACACTAATTCCGTATAACATAGGTGTTTTAGAATTTTAGTTTTATTCATTTTCAAAATACTGTTCACGGATCTTTTTGGGTAACTTTTTGATGACTTCTTCAACGGAATGTAGAATCCAATACTTTACCGTTTCATCGTCCATATCTTGGTTCAATGTGATGGCATTCCAATATTTTTTGTTGAAATGGAAAGCCGGTTCTACACAGCGGTATTGCTCGCGTAATTCAACGGCTTTGTCGGGGTCGCATTTTACAGATATTTTCAATTCGATGTCATTCAAATCGGTAACGACAACCCATTTGTTCAATACCCTGAAAATAAGAAGTCCGTCTCCAAAGGGCATGTCTTCGGTGGCTTTTTTTACGGATAAGCAATATTCGCGTAATTCTTCGATGTTCATAGTTTGTGTTTTTCCATAGGTTTGAAATAAATTATAAGAGCAATCTTTTTATTCTGATGTTGAACCGTTTTTTTTATTGATCTGCTTAATTTTTTCTTGCAGATTGTCCTGTAATACTTGCGGTTCAACAGTCTCAACCGTATCGAAATAACCTATAAGCCAGCGGGTCATTGTATCCAGCGAGTAACACATATACGTTTGTTTCCAAATGCCTTTATGTATTTCTGTTTCTTCGATGAGACCGAAATAATATTTTTGATCGCCCATGAGTTGATTGGTGGCCGTGTCGGTTTGCAGTACTACTTTGGTCAGGCAAGCTGATGTATCTATATCGGCAAACAATTCTTTTAAAGGAGGATGTTTTTTGGTGATTTCAATGCTGGTTGGAATGATGTCTTCCACTCTGTCCAATCGAAATTGCCGGTATGTTTTTCGCAGGTGGCAATAGGCGCTCAGGTACCAATGCGGATAGCTATAGCTTACGCCGACGGCTTCTACCAACCGTTCGGTACTTTCTTCGCGGGAAGGTGTATAATACTGCATCTTAACGGCACGTTGTTCGTCGATGCTTTTGAGAATGGTTTGTAACAAATTCGGAGTTTTGTGTTCGGGAAAACGTGCATTGCGATACACTTTGATCCGTTCGTCGAAATGGGCTAAATCATTTTTGTCGGAATTTCGCAACACGGCTCTGATTTTATCCATTCCACTACAGAAGTACGAGCTGTTGTTGGCATCGGTAAGTTGTTCGATGATTTTTTCGGCAGTTGTAAATGCTAAGGCTTCTTCTTTGGTGAACATCAACGGAGACAGTCGATAGCCCTCCATAAGCGAATAGCCGATGCCGGCATCTCCGCAAATGGGAACGCCGGCTTCGCAAAGTGCTCGGATATCGCGGTAAACGGTTCGTAAACTGACCTCGAAACGATTGGCAATTTGTTGTGCTTTCACGATAGGTCGGGCCTGCAATTGAATCAATATGCCCGAAAGGCGATCTATCCGATTCATTCTGTCTTGTACTTATTCAATGATTAAGCTCCAAGCCACGCCGTAGCGATCAATAAAATCGGCATATTGTTTCGCAAAGAATGTGGTTTGCAACGGACAGCGTATTTCGCCGCCTTGGGATAATGCCGCATAAACGGCTTTGATGTGTTCTTCGCTGTCGCAATGTAAGGTGATGATGTTTCCGGTGCCGAAAGTGGTTGGCATATCGGGTTCGGCATCTGCCATTCCGATGGATTCTTCGCCGAGAATAAGGCACAAGTGAACGATTTTTGCTTTGTATGCTTCCGCTACATTCGGCATGCAATCGCCGTAACGGTTCAGATTCTCGATTTTACCGTTTAACGCTTTGGCATAATAGTTTGCGGCTTCTTCGGCATTGCCGTTGAATACTAAATAGGGTTTTACTTTCATTGTCTTGAATTTTGATTGGTTTTCGTTTGCAAAGTTACACTAATGTAATGACAGCCCTATGTCAGCAGTGGAAAAAAATAAAAATATTTTTCTGTTTTTTTTAAGAAGAAAAGATGGATATGTTTTAAAATCAGAGCTTTTTAGAAGATATAATGATTTTATATTATCCCAATTGCGATTACACCAACAGCCGGAAATGCACTTCTAATTTCTATTGGAGGTAGGGTAGGACGGACTTTTTGACGGATACAACGTTGCCGACTGGGTCATTCTGGGGGAAAAATGGCGAAACAGTTACACATTGCGGTGATGCAATTGAAAATGGGCGACCCAAAGTTTTTTTTGAACCGCCCGTTTTTTGAGGTGTTTTTTTGAATTACGCCGATTTACAATTGCAATTTATCATCCAATAAATACCGAATTTATCGCAGAAGTAGCCGTAATAATCGCCCCAAAACATGTCTGCCATTGGCATAATTACGGTTCCGCCGGCTGAAAGTTTTGCAAAAATCGCATCGGCTTCTTGGCGTGAATCCAAGCCTACCGAAATGGAGCAATTGTTTCCGAATACGACTTTTGAGCCGTCGGGGTTCATATTATCGCAACCCATCAACATGGTTTCTTTGCTGATCGGCAATCCGACATGGATAATTTTATTGCCGTCTTCTTCCGAAAGGGGTGGCATTCCTTCCATAGGTGGCATGTCTTTGAATTTGCCGATATAGGAAAACTCGCCTCCAAATACGGATTTGTAAAAATTGAAAGCTTCCTCACAATTGTTGTCGAAGGATAAATACACGTTAACTGTTTTCATTAATGTTTAATTTTTAGGGTAAGTAATTTATTTTATTATTATTTGATTCTTTAATTCCGATGATCAAGCGTTGTAGTGATTGATACAATTGGCATAAAGCAAAAAATCGGTTAATTCGTCTTTGATAGAGAGTTGATTTTCTTTGTTCATGTTTGCTGTTTTTTTTATTTCTGTGTTTTGGTTGAAAGTCAAATTTATTTCCATTTTTAGGGGCGTAGTCTCGTAATCTTCGTAGCAAGGATAACACAAAACACACAGAGGGGCGTAGCCTTGAAATTGAATTTAATCATACCATTCAAATAAATATTTTGGGTTAAAATCGACATCAAATTTTTCCAACAGCAACAAATATTCCTCTCTAAATGTTTTCTTCTTGTGATGTTCGGGTTGATTTAATATGTATTTTACTACGTTGTCAATCTGTGATTTAGAATAAGTAAACGCTCCGTATCCATCTTGCCATTGAAAATGACCGAGAACATATTTTTTACCATTCAACCATTTCGATGAGCCCGATTTTATCTGTTCAACGAGCTTAGAAACAGATATTGTGGGTGGCATTCCCACAAAAATATGAGTATGGTCTGGATTACAATATACGGAATATGGTTTTGATTTATGGTTAATAATTATGCCACATATTACCTTTTCCAATTCATCTCTAAATTTTTCTTTTATCAGATTTTCTCGCCCTTTGACGGAGAAAACAATCTGAACATAGAGCTGTGTGTAGGTGTTTGCCATGTTACGAAGATTTCAGGGCTACGCCCCTTTTTTGTATTTTATTTTTCATTTTTCTACGAAGATGTTAGGGCTACGCCCCTTTTCTGTATTTCGTTTTT
>CAYYUE010000016.1:0-7183 GCA_964474745.1 uncultured Bacteroidaceae bacterium
GTGGGCAGTTCAAAGGTGTATTCGAAAGGATGATATGGGTCCGATTGGCCGTAAAGGCGCAGGGGAGCCTCCGCTTGTGAGGGAGCCGGTTCCGAATCAAGAGTTGTTTTTGTTTCCAAAAGCGGCAACGGATGATTCCCTTGGGTCCCAAGGGAAACCTGACGAAGGTCTGCCCGTGATTTTTCCGTGCGCAGGCAACTGCCGCACATGAGGGCGGCACCTATCAGAACCGTCCACAAAAGTGTGTATTTACTATGCATAATGTATATTTGTGTGTATGATTAAACAACTAAAACGAATCCGTACATGCATGAAATCATATACGGACCGATGTATTCTTCCAGTGAACCCCTGCAATACTTATCGTACCACGAGTTTTAGGGTTTGAGTTCCCTCACCGGTAGTCAATGTAATATAGTATGTATTGTTTTGAGGCAGGCTTCCGCTGAAATGGTACCGGCTTTTTCCACTTCCTGTGTGGCGTCCTACTTCTATGCCTAACGTATTATGGATTACAGCTTCTACAAGACCTCCATCGCTACCTTCGAGCGTTAAATGGTACGTTCCTAAAGTAGGATTGGGGTACAGACGGGTCGTTGTGCCGCCGGCAACAGAGTTAAGAGATGCGGAAGAGGTGTTGGCGTTTTTTTGGCTCTTCCCGTTGCTGTTCCCCGACACGAAAGAAGTTAACACTCCCCCGTAACCGAAAGCCAGGAGGTCGGAACCGCTACCGTCCGAATCGAAAATAAGATCTCGGTAGTAAAGGCTGCTGTCGGCACCTATGCTATCGGGAAGATAAAGCTGTATACCCGAATCGTATTGCCATTGCAAAAGATCATAAAGAGTGTCGTTAGGTTGTACGTGCAACACCAGCGTTTGGGGATCTACACCCAGGTACCGGCCTTCCACTCGAAGACTAAAGGGCAACAGGCTGTCTCCTTGAGTACGCACCAATTTCCATTGTCTTTCCACATAACGAGTATGGCTATGGGGATCCTCAAGAGAGAGAAGCGGGGCATTATTATCACCGCACACCCAAAAAGCTCCCTGCGAAAGCGTATCGCGACGGCTCGCAGGATCAGCGTAAAAACGGGCATGGCTCAGCGACAAAAGATTTTCAGCATGTTCGGAGCGGCTTTGGTGTTGAGAAAGACCATAATAATCGTTACGGCCTATGCCGAATATCCGGTGGTGGTAATCCCGATGCGTACGGTGCTTCCACAAAGAGGTATTTTCATGCGTAATATAATCTACCGGGCCTAAAGTAACGCCATATTTGATGGCAAGATAACTTTGTACTTGACGTAAAGAATTCAAACTGATTCGATGGTCGTAATAGAGCACCTCGGCCAACAGATAACGGCTGCTCTCTACACCCGTATTGCCGATCTCCAACCGGTAATACGGAGTAACAGTATCTTCTTTAGGTGTATTTTGCTGTAATGTGTGGATCATGGGCTCCAAAGGGTATATTCCCGTATCTTTCTGATAACGAATGGTGTGGCGTACAGTACTAAGAGCACGGCTCGAAAGGCTGTGGCGCGTACTGTCGTTGAAGTGGAGCTGCCATAAAGGTTGTTCCGGTTCGCGTTGTAAAGGTTTGTATACCACAATCAGGGTATAACCGCTGCTGCGGGGAATACTGTCGCAAATAAGGTATTCGCCGGGGGTGGCGATAAGATGTCCGGCATGGTAATTGAACGCTTCGCTACCGGGAGCAACCGTGTTATGCCACTGAAAAGAAGGACTGGAGGCATCGCAACGGTACCATCGTGTGGGGAGCTCTTGACTATACAAAGTGCCAACAAAGCAACACAACATAAACAATAAGGGAATACGGGTTTTTTTCATCAATGTGGGTTTTTGTGTGTTAAAATTAAGACTAAGCCGGAGTCCAATCCGCTCAAAAAACAAATCAAATTGTTAAATAAAGAACCTTTTTACGCTCAAAAAAGCAAGCACTTCAATAACAAAGATGTATTTTACAGGTTTTTACAGCTATTGTACCTCTTTTGTTAGTTTTACAAATATACAACTTTTCTCATAAAATGAGAAAAGGGAATGTTTTTTATTTTATGGGACGGTATTACAAAGAGAATATGAAATATACAATCTCCCTGTAACAGAACGGGGAAACCGTCGAGGAGAAACACCGGCGGGTTTGCCGATTTTTTTAAGAGGAAAAACATCGATCCCTCGGAACATGCCTTCGCATACCGGAAGGCATGTTCCGTCCGCCCGGCTCTTTAACGTTCCCTATCAAAATTCGGACGAAAAAAGTTTTTCCCGAACGCGTTTCATAAACAACTACTTCACATGCGGTATGCATCGGACAAGAAACCGAAACCGTTGCATTGCATTCTTATTGTGTTGAAAACTATCCCTTTCGAATGGAATAAAAAACCCCATAAAAATTGTATCTTTACAAAATATTTCTGAAACGATAAACGAAGCTATTATGTCCAATTTCACCCATTTACATGTACATACTCAGTATTCCATATTGGATGGAGCCGCCAATATCAAAGTTTTGCTCAATCAGGTAAAAGCACTGGGCATGACGTCTATTGCCATTACCGACCATGGAAACATGTATGGAGTTTTGGAATTTTTCAACACAGCCAAAAAGGTAGGCATTAAACCCATTTTAGGATGTGAAATGTACGTAGCGGAAGACCGCCACAACAAAACGGGCCCCGAGAGCCGCAGCGGCTACCATCTTATCTTATTGGCAAAAAACGAAGTGGGGTATAAAAATCTGATCAAACTATGTTCTTTAGGTTTTTTGAAAGAGAACTTTTATTATACTCCCCGTATCGACAAAAAACTTTTGCGAGAACACACCGAAGGGTTAATTTGCTGCTCGGCATGTCTGGGAGGAGAACTTTCTCAAACCATCATGAACAAAAACAGGGAGGCGGCATCCAACATCGTGGAAGAATTCAAAGCCATGTTCGGCGACGACTATTATTTAGAAATGCAAAACCACGGGTTGGAGGATCAGCAAACCGTAAACGCTGCACTGCGGGAGTTGTCTGCAAAACACAATGTGAAATTGGTGGCCACGAACGATACGCATTTTGTATTTAAAGAAGACAAAGACGCTCATCATATTTTGTTGTGTGTAAATACCGGACGCAAATTCAACGAGATAAACGGGATGTTCTATACGGGAGAGGAATATGTAAAAACAGAAGAAGAAATGCTGGCATTGTTCCCCGAATGCCCCGAAGCCGTTTATAACACACAAGAAATCGTAAACAAAATAGAATATTTCGAATTGGAACGCCCCGTTGTATTGCCCACATTTCCTTTGCCGGAAGGATTTAATGAAATGCAATACCTGGCGCATCTTACATGGGAAGGTGCGGCAAAACGGTATCCCGAAATGACCGATACGATTAAAGAACGCATTCAATTTGAACTGGATACCATCGAAAAAATGGGTTTCCCGGGATATTTTCTTATTGTACAAGACTTTATCAATGTTTCCCGAAACGAACTAGGGGTAATTATCGGCCCCGGACGAGGTTCTGCTGCCGGTTCGGTCATTGCATACTGTATCGGGATTACCAATATCGATCCCATTAAATACAATTTGCTTTTCGAACGATTTTTGAATCCGGAGCGTATCAGCATGCCTGATATCGACGTGGATTTCGACGATGCGGGACGCGAAAAAACATTACAATTCGTAATGAATAAATACGGTGCCGACCACGTGGCTCAAATCACCACCTTTGGTGCTATGGCCGCAAAATCGGCAATAAAAGACGTGGCTCGAGTCATGGATTTACCGCTATCCGAATCGAACTATTTGGCGAAACTGGTGCCGGAAAAACCCGGAACAACACTGCAACAAGCTTTTGACGAGGTTATCGAACTGCGAGAGCGTAGAGATAAGGGTACCGAACTGGAACGAAAAGTGCTAAAATATGCGCAACAACTGGAAGGCTCCGTCCGCAACACCGGTGTACATGCCTGCGGCGTGATTATCGGACCCGAAGACATCTCCAACTTTGTGCCCGTAGCCTCCTCAAAAGACTCGGAAATGATGGCAACTCAATTCGAAGGGAAACTGATTGAGTCCGTCGGAATGTTGAAAATGGATTTCCTGGGATTGAAAACGCTGTCTATCCTGAAAACGGCTTGCGAAAATATCAAAAAACGGCACAATGTGATTTTGGATATCGACACCATTCCTCTGGACGACGAACTGACTTACCAGCTATATCAAAAAGGAGCAACGGTAGGCACCTTTCAATTTGAATCCGAAGGCATGCAAATGTATCTCAAAGAATTGAAACCCAACCGCTTCGAAGACCTTATCGCCATGAATGCCTTGTACCGCCCCGGCCCCATGCAGTACATCCCTCAATTTATCGCCCGAAAAAACGGACGAGAAAAAATAGAATACGACATTCCGCTCATGAGCGAATATTTGGATGAAACCTATGGGATTACGGTATATCAAGAACAGGTGATGCTTCTTTCTCAGTCGATGGCAGGGTTTACCAAAGGGCAAGCCGACGGCCTGCGTAAAGCCATGGGGAAAAAACTAAAGGATAAAATGGCGGAGCTGAAAACAAAATTCCTCGAGGGTTGCGAGAAAAACGGATTGCCGATGGATCGGGTGGAAAAAGTTTGGACCGATTGGGAAAAGTTTGCCGAATATGCTTTCAACAAATCGCATTCCACATGCTATTCTTTTGTAGCTTACCAAACGGGATATTTAAAAGCGCACTACCCCGCAGAATACATGGCGGCCGTTTTAACGCACAACCTTAACGATATCAAGAAGATTACATTCTTTATTGAGGAATGCAAACGTTTGAAAATGCCGGTACTCGGGCCCGACATAAACGAAAGCTACATCAACTTTATGGTAAACGAAAAAGGAGAAATCCGTTTCGGGTTGGGAGCCATCAAAGGAATGGGAGAAACTGCGGCCAACGATTTGATCGCGGAGCGGGAAAAAAATGGAAAATTCAAAAGCATATTCGATTTTTTTGAACGCATAAACCTCAAATCCGTCAATAGCAAGAATCTGGAATCGTTGGCAAAATCCGGTGCATTCGATACCTTCGAAGGAATCCATAGAGCTCAGTACTTTCAAAAAAATAATGAAGACGACGCCAACCTGATCGCGAAACTGATTCGATGGGCCAACAACAAAAGCGGTGGAAATGCAGCCCAAGTTTCGCTATTCGATACGTGCGAAAACCTCAAAGAAGAAAGCTATCCTGAAATTCCTCCCGCAGAACCCTGGTCGAACAACGAACAGGCAGGGTACGAAAAAGAAATCATCGGGTTCTACCTGACGCGCCATCCGCTCGACGATTACAAAATAGAAATGAAATACTATGTGAATACCCCTGTTGCCGACCTTTCCGGAAATAATGATATAAGCCATTTCAAAAATCGCGATTTGAAATTCGGAGGGTTGATCACGGAAACGTCCCACCGGATGACAAAAACAGGAAAACCCTTCGGCACTTTTACCATAGAGGACTATGAAGGAAATTTATCGGTATCTCTGTTTTCGGATACTTATATCAAATTCAAAGAATACTTACAACCCGGGCTTTTTGTATATTGCAAAGGCATAGTGCAGGAACGAGGCTGGGGAAAAGAAGGAGAGCCCCGTCCGTTGGAATTGAAAATCCTGGAAATGATGTTACTGGAAAACGTATTGGAAAAATACGCAAAAAATATTACATTATACCTCCCGTTGGAAAACATTACCGGAAAATTCTGTAAAACAATGGAAAAAGCGCTGAAAAATCATAAAGGAAAAGTAAGTGTCTCCACTGTCGTAGAAGATGCCGAGCACAAATTGCAGCTTCGCATGAACTCAGATGCCCGGGTAAATCCGAACGCCTTTTTAACGGAAATTCAACATATGCAGGAAATCAGAACTTTTTCACTACATTAACCTATGGAACTTCAAACGATTATCACACCCGAAAATAAAGGAATCACCTTGTCGCATCACGACCGGATTGTATTGGTGGGGTCGTGTTTTACTCATTCGATCGGCGAAAAACTATCTTATTTCGGGTTTCATAACCGTCGAAACCCTTTTGGAATCTTATACAACCCCGTTTCTATCGCACAATGTCTTGATTTTTGTATTGAGAATAGGCCCATACCGGAGGATCTTCTTGTATTCCATAACCACCGGTGGCATTCGTGGTTGCACCACAGCAGTTTTTCAAATGCCTCCAAAGAAGCTTGCTTAACCCGTTGCAACCGTGAAATTGAGGAGACGCATGAATTTTTGAAATCCGCATCCACCCTGATCATCACATGGGGGACCGCCTTTGTATACACCGTTCTCGAATCGGGTGTTTCCGTTGGTAATTGTCACAAAATGCCCGGTTCCGCCTTTGAAAAACGGTTGGGCGGCATCGAAGAATTTACAAATGGATATCGGGAACTCCTCAAAAAACTATATCGCTTCAACCCCCATCTGCAAATTGTATTCACGGTAAGCCCCATTCGCCACTGGAAAGACGGATTCCGCCAAAACCAACTCAGCAAATCGATATTGCATCTTACGATAAACCAATTACAAGCCGAATACGAACACCTCCATTATTTCCCGGCTTACGAAATTGTTATGGACGAATTGCGCGATTATCGTTTCTACGATTCCGACATGTTGCACCCCAGTGCATTGGCCGTAGAATACATATGGGAAAAATTTGCCGCCGCCTACTTTCATCCTCAAACCTCAGCACACTGTAAAGGTATTGACAAATTACGGAAAATGCAACAGCACAGACCCCTTTTCCCCGACAGCCCCGATTATCAAAAACACCTGGAAAAAATAAAAAAACTGGAAGCGGAATTCGCATCGAAAATTCCGAATCCGGATCTTTCTTGACTACCGCTTCCCTCCTTCTGAAAAATTCATATACCGAATTCCCGCATCGCAAAATACCAAACGCCGGCAATTCATATTGCCAAGCACGAGAGCAACATTTCTTGTGCTCAAGAAATTTCACTGCCAAGCACGGGAAAAATATTTCTTGTGCTTGAGAAAAATATTTTCCAAGCACAAGAAATATTGCTGCGAAGCACGAGAAAATAAATTTTAAAACGGAAGAATCATCCCCAAGCCGAACTTAACAGGCAAGGGGTCGGCACGTTCAACTGTTACTCGACTGAAACAAAACAT
>CAYYUE010000016.1:7283-20314 GCA_964474745.1 uncultured Bacteroidaceae bacterium
CACGAGAAACCAAAAAGCAGAGGTATCTGTTAAAACGTAAGAGTCATCCCCAAGCCGGACTTAACAGGCAAGGGGTCGGCACGTTCAACTGTTACTCGACTGAAACAAAACATCTTTGGACGGTCGTATACTTTCGCAATACTATCGAAATAATCCGGTCCGGTTCAAACTCACGCACTTTTGACGGTCGTATACTTTCGTAATACTCGCATTTACTTCGAGAACGGCGCATCTGCCGAGCGAGAATTTCCGTTTGCCCGAAATATCGAAATGTTGCTGCGAAGCACGAGAAACCAAAAAGCAGAGGTATCTGTTAAAACGTAAGAGTCATCCCCAAGCTGGGCATAATAGGCAATTGATCGACACGTTCAAATGTTACTCGATTGAAATAGAACATATTTTGACGGTTGTATACATTCGTAATACTTGCATTTACTTCGAGAATGGCGCGTCTGCCGAGCGAGAATTTTCGTTTGCCCGAAATATCGAATCGATGATAGTACGGAAGCCTCCCTTGATTGATATTGCCGTAATAGATGCCCAAATTTCCATTGGTATGCGTATAATCGTCATCAATACCTCCCGGGAAGGTAACATTTTCATAAATACCTTGCGTTTGCGTGTATGGGAATCCGCTGCCGAAATTCCATCGGGCGCTCACCTCCCATTGCCGAGAACTACCGAAGGTATAAGTGCCCAATACATTGATATTGTGCCGGCGGTCGTAATGAGGGTTGTATGTGCCGTCAGCCTCATTGGTGCGTTCCACGTATCCCAACGAATAAGCCGCCCATAAATAGATACGGTCGTAGGTATAACGGACACTGAAATCGATGCCGTACGCCTTTCCTTGCTCGATAATAAAATCCGTACGCAGGTATTCCGGTTTTTCATAAGCCCCTCCGGTTTGGTAATCGGAATTGTTATCGTACATTTTATTCCGGTTCATATTGATGAGCTGAGAAAAGTTTTTAAAATAAGGTTCTACGTTAAGCTGCAAATAGTCGTTAACATCATATTCTATACCCAATACGATGTGTTGTGCTTTTTGGATAAGGCTGGTAACCTTTTCGCCTTGAAAAGTAGAGGAGGCTCCCAAATTTTCGGATCCGGTAAGAAACCCCGTAAACAAATTTACCACATCATTGTCGGATTTGGCATCCAAAAAGTTTTGGCTATACAAGCCTCCGGCGAGCTTAAAGCGTAATTTATTGGTAGCGTTATATTTCAATGCCAACCGCGGCTCAGGGCTTACCTCCCCTACCGAGGCATAATAAATAATACGAAATCCGGGATCGATAAGCCATTTTCCGGAATTGATTTTGTAGGTAAGGAACGCCGCCATTTCGCTGGAATTTTCTTTTTGTTGAAAATAACGCCCGTACTCATTATAAAACTGATAATCGGTACTGAAGCCTTCCATCTCAATGCCGTACTTCAACTTATTTTTACCTACAAAATAAGTCATGTGTAAGGCCATGGTAAAGCCGTTAATTCCGCTCGATTTGGGCTTTCCGGACGCATCCTGCAACGTAATCTTATAATCGGAGTAGGCTATGGAGCCTTCCATAAGAGCACTGGAGCCTGTTACGGCCACAAAATTAACCCCTCCCCCGTAATTATTCCAATTATAATCCGCTATCGACTGATACCCCAGTACTTTATCCTGGTAATTGAATCCGAACATGCTGAATTTACTGCCGTTTGCCATTTGGAATGTCAATTTCCCGTATATATCCAAAAAATCGTACGGAAGCCCTCCGTCAATGTATGGATAGAGAAACTCCGACGATTGGGACAAATAGGAATTTTTGGCCGTAACCAAATACGTTATGGTGCTTTTACTCTTGTCCGACTCCTTTTTTAAAGGACCCTCCAACAGCAAGTGTGCCCCCAACGTATTAATCCCTACCTTTCCGGTATGGTAGCGTCGGTTCCCGTCGCGCGTAGTAATATCCATTACAGAGGAAAGCCGGCCTCCGTATTCGGCCCCGAAACCACCCGTATAGATATCGGCATTCAAGATGACGTCCGTTTCGAAAACCGAAAACAACCCGATCGAGTGAAACGGATTATACACCACCATTCCATCAAGCAACGTCTTGTTTTGAATCATCGATCCGCCGCGGATATACAACTGTCCCCCCTGGTCGCCGGTAAAAGTAACTCCCGGCAAAACTTGCAAATATTGAGCCAAGTCCGCTTGCCCTCCTATGGAAGGCATTTGCTGAATCTGAGCAGGCGTAATTTTTTCTACCGAGACTTTGGTTTCCAACTTACGCTCTTCGCGGTTCCCCATAATCTTAACCTCCTGCAGCATCTGCGATTCGGATTTCAGATGGATCTTTTTCGACAAAATTCGTTTTCCCGAAAGGGCGATCTCCTCGCTATGTTCCTGATACCCTACATAACGTAATAAAAAAGTATACGTTCCGTCAGGTATTTTGTTCAATAAGAAAAACCCGTTAATATCTGTAGCCACCCCGTAGGAAGTTCCTTTCAATACAATATTGGCAAAAGGAACAGGCTCTCCCGTCTCACTATCATACACAAAACCTTTTATCGTGTTTTGCGAAAAAGCTATTATGGAACCCAATAGGAAACACAATAGCACCCCTGTTTTTTTACTCATGTTTCAATGTAGTATTTTAAATAACAATTCTTTCAACAACTCTCCGTCGGTAACCGTACCGCTATTTCCGATGCCTTTCGATTTTAAATCGGCTTCAGACAAGTATGTTATTATCGATGCCAATTTCCCCAACGAATAATGGGATGCCGCTTGCTGGTAATCTTTCAAAAAGAAAGGGCTTACCCCCATTGCCGAAGCCGCCGTTTTTTTATCCTCGACCTGATGATACATCATAACCTTGATAAAGAAGTTATATAGGACAGGTAATGTGGCCTGAATAGGGTATTCCTTAGGATTGGAAGCAAAATGCTTGATTATTTTATTGCACTTCAGCACATCTTTCTTCCCGATGGCATTTTGCAGCTCGAAAATATTGTAATCTTTGCTGATTCCGACATTGTCCTCAATAACCTCTTCGGTAATCGTGCTGCCTTTGGGTGCGGAGATAAAGATTTTCGACAATTCATTCGCTATTTTACTCAAATCGTTTCCCAACGATTCGGCAATCAACATAGCACCTTTTTGCGAAATATCATACCCCTTTTCCCGAACATACCCCAAAATCCAATCCGGAAGCTGGCTATCGTAAAGTTTGGATTTTTCAAAAACAATACCCTTGCTGTGTATCGCTTTATAAACCTGCGTTCGTTTATCCAGCTTTTTGTGTCGATAGCAAAACACCAATATCGTTTGTTTCTGAGGATTCGACAAATACCCCGTCAACGGTTCCCAATTGCGAATCTCTTGTGCCTCTTTTACCAGGATCAACTGATACGGAGACATCATCGGAAAGCGTTTGGCGGCACTGACAACATCCGCCATCGTTACATCACGCCCATACAATACCGTTTGATCAAAATCACGAAAATCCTCAGGAATTACATGGCATTCAAAATAATCGGAAAGCACATCAACGGCATAATTCTCTTCGCCGGTAAGCAAGTATACACAGTGATAATTTCCCTTTTTCAGGTCTGCTATAAGTTGTTTTTCCGTTACTGCCATCGACATCCCAAATTTAAATATACAAAAGTACTGCATTTTTCGTGTAAAATGCAGATTTCGTTGTTAAAAACTCCAAATCATATGGGTTTATTGTATACGTACCCCAAAAATATACGCCCTTTTTTACCTATCTGTGCACCTTCCATTGTTTTGCCGCGGTGTTTCCTACTTTGTCGGAAACAATCATTTCCACCGTATTTTCACCCGTACGAAGCCATGGGGATGCATATACGGAAAGAGTGGCTGTTTTTCCATCGTGCTCGGACAGCACCCATTCTCCGTTAATATAACAATGATAGGAAACAATACCGGATAAATTGTCGGACACCTTCCACCGAAGTTCCGAAGCCGGGCATTTTTTCTTTTCAGAAAAATTCAGCGCCGTTACTGAAGGTGGCACCGTATCCATAGCCATGGAAAAACTTCCGAAAATACGTAAAGAACCGACCAGGGTGTCTCCTTCCAGATGGAACGGTTGAGCATCTATTTTATTTCCGGCTACCGACACCAACACCAGCTTATTCCGAAAGGAACGCAGGGGCTCCGGAATTACCAGTTTCATCGTATACGCTTGATGGGGAGGAAAATGATATTGTTGAAACCGGATCGTATGCACGTCCGAAAGTATCGACGGGTATTGGGAAGCACTTTTTTGATGCTGCATACGGTCATTCTCGTAAAAGGTAAACGGACGAAACGACACCGAAAAATCCCCCTTCTCATACTTGTTTTGCTTGTAATAAGAAATCGGTATGGAATATACCGATTCATTACGTGCCGGATTCTGTTTAGGAGGACCCTGCACAGTATCGGACATCACAAAAAAGGAAACCTCTTTCTTATTTCCGGAAAAATCCCACACACGATACGTTATCTTATGCACCCCCGTATCGTAGAAATGGATGTACCCGTTATCTTTATATGCTTTGCATACGCCGCTTCTGTTTCCCTTCAACACCCGGGAAAGCAGGTATGGGGCCCGAGACGTTTTGTACATCGAATAATCGATCATGGAGTTGACGGCGCGTGTTTCTTCAAACAAAAACGACGTAGGGTGGTAACTATACCAAAGGCTGTCATCCACGAACAACCGTATGCGGCTTATCCCATTGCGGCCTACCGAATTGTTGGAAGCATCCGTAGCATAGATTCCCGTATAAAATTTCCCTGCCACACGTATGGTGTCATTACGTACCGTAATCGTTTTTTGATTCTTTTTCTTTTTTACCGTCTTATTCTCCATCCATGCAAACGGCTGATTTTTACCCTGAATCAACGTACGTTCATGAGCGGGGTAGAGCCGGATATTGTGGATGGTCGGCGGCACCCTATCCAAAAAGTCGAACCCGAACAACAAAGGATGTATGGTTTCATCATTATGGTCGTAGCGCAATTCGAAATGCAAATGAGGCCCTTGCGAACCTCCCGAATTACCGGCATTGCCTATGTGTTGGCGTTGCAATACGGGCAACGAATCCGAAGGTATCGCAACATCCATTTCGAACGTGCGGTGTTTCGTTTGGTAGCGTGTTACAAAATGTGCAACAGCCCCCGAAAAATTATGCAAATGCATGTATACGCTCTTATATCCGTTAGGATGGCTGATGTATACCGTCTTCCCTCCTCCGTAGGCCGACACTTTTATGCGAGAAACATACCCCCCGGCCACCGCATAAACAGGTTTTCCGATAACCCCTCCTACTCGAAAATCGATCCCCGAATGAAAATGATTGGATCGCGGCTCGGCAAACATGCCCGAAGTCGTAAGCGGAATATCCAAAGGAGAACAAAAATACCCCGCAGGCACCGTATCCGGCTGTGCAAAACTCGATAAAAAAAAGACAAAGCTTGTCAACAAATAGATGCAATGTTTTAGTGCCATAACTAAATACCGAGAGAACGCCCCTTTAAAAAAGGAATTACCTTAACGTTCTATTCTTTGTGTTAATGTTTCCGTTTCAATTTCTTTGATGATTTGTATTTGTGAAATTTCTTTCAAGAATTTTTGTACGACAAACGTATCGTTATCGTAAGTAATAACATCCGTTTTTATTTCCACAAGACCCGTTTGGGTGTTTTGCGTGGATTTCATCTTTTGCAACCGAAATCTGTCGTAATTGCTTATTTGTTGCATCAATAAAGAACGCACCGACATTTCGTTGGGCAATTCGGTTACCACCGTTAATGAAAATCCTACATTTTTGATTCCGATATACTTCATGGGCCTTTTGTCGAAATAATCGGACAAGGGTTTCAACACCAAATGTGTAGCCACCACCACGGATGCGGCAATGGATGCTTCGACCCACAATCCGAATCCGCAAAGAGAGCCCACCGCCGCGGAACACCATAAGGTAGCAGCCGTATTCAATCCGTGAACCGTAAATCCGTCGCGCATAATAACGCCGGCACCCAGAAAACCGATACCGGTAACAATTTGTGCCACAACCCGCAAGCTATCGTAATTATTGTTTTTTATAACGCTCTCGGAAATCAAAACAAATATACAGGCACCCAAGGCCACCAATGCGTTGGTAGCAAGCCCTGCACTGCGTTGTTTAATCTGCCGTTCCAACCCGATGCCGGCACCTAACAACAACGCCAAAAACAATCTATATAAAAATATTTTTAATTCCATGTATTACCTATATAACATCTTATATTCAAAATTTGCCTATGAAACGTAAAAACGCGTACATTTTGCATACGCAGCCAATAAAATATATTTCACTTCCATCCATTGCCGTATAGTGGAAGTGCCTGCCAAAAATTCTTTCCTTCCCAATAAAGACATATTTCAGTCGCAATATACTATAATAGGGTCTTTTGAGTTATTGAACATAATATAACCGACGAAAAATACAACATGAGTATAAAAAGCTTCTTTTTCAAATATCCTATTTTAAAACAACTGATATACATGCTTCTGGTATGTATCGGTATTTTCATAATGGTGTATTTTTTTCTGAGAATGTACAGCCGCCACGGCCATGAGTTTGCCGTTCCGGAAATTGTAGGGAAAAACATAGAGGACATTGCATCGATCCCCGAATCTCAAAACCTCGAATACGTCATCATCGATTCTATTTTTGTGGCGAATTCGGAGGGAGGTGTTATTCTTACGCAAGATCCTGTTGCGCACGAAAAAGTGAAAGAGGGGCGAAAAGTATACATCACCATCTCGGCATACAGCCCAGAAAAGGTTATTGTTCCGGAAGTTATGGACATGACGGTTCGTCGTGCCGTCTCGGAACTGGAAGGTGCGGGTTTGCAAGGCGGAAAGCTCACTTTTATTGAAAACGACTATAAAAATGCTATCCTTGGGCAATCGTATAGAGGAAAGCCTATCCATGAAAAAACCGAAGTACCCAAAGGTTCTATGATCGACCTTACGGTAGGGCTGGGTGCACTGCCAAACGAAGCGGTTACACTGGCTCCTTTTGTTTTGGGAAAAACTCCGGAAGATGCGCGAAGGTCCATTTTGTCGGCATCGATGAATGTAGGAAAAGAACATTACGAAACGGATATGGATATCCGCTATGCTCGCGTATATAAACAATATCCGGACTACAACGGAGTTACACGGCTTCCTCTAGGTGCAACGGTGGAACTTTGGTATCGTTCGGAAAATAAAACGGATTTTAAAAAGCTTGTCCGTGAATTTAAAGTGGATACCTCAAATGCCCAACCCGAAACGGAATCGAATTGGGATCTGGAATGGTAGCCGGTTTTCTACTCTTTTTGTGTACCTGTGTACTCCCTCTTTGCAAAAAAAGGGAATGCAGCATCAAAAAAAATGGAATGTAAAATCATCGTATCGATACTAAAGACGAAATTCAGAGTGAGAAAGGGAAATGGAAACATGAAAAAAATAAGTATAGCCGTTATTCTTTTTATCGGGTTCGGGAATCTTATTGCACAAGAAGTAATGATAGGACTCTCCGGAAATCCGGTACTGGAAACGCTATCGAAAGAACGGAAAACAATCTATGCCAAATCTTCGGATCCGGCAATCTTATTGCCCTTTTTCGACGATTTTTCAAATTATACGGGGTACCCGAACCCTGGGTTGTGGCAAGATGCGCAGGGATATGTAAATCAAAGCTACGGAGTGTTCCCTCCAACGGTGGGAGTGGTTACACTGGATGCGTTAGATGCTTTCGGGAACCTGCATAAGGGGGCGTCCACATCCCTATTTCCGGCAGACACGCTAACCTCGCGGCCGATCCGGCTCGACTCCGTCTTCACTCCCTATAAAAAGGCCATAACAGCATCCGATTCGGTTTATTTGAGCTTCTTTTTTCAACCCGGAGGAGGGTATGGAAACATGTGGGAACGCATCGGAAGTACTCCGTCGGAAAAAGATTCCCTGCTGTTGGAATTTTACGATACGGAAACACAGAAATGGAATCTCGTTTGGGGACACGAAGGGTTTGATCTGGATACCTTGCTTTTGCAAACGGGACATTTTTTCAAATACATTACCATTCTTATATCGGATCCTGTATATTTTAAAAACGGATTTCAATTTCGATTTCGAAATTATGCCAGTTTGGAAAACAATCCGAAGCCCGGCATCAAAGCCAATGCGGACCAATGGAATATAGATTATATATACCTTAACGTGGGAAGAAATAGATCGGACAGCACGGTTCGCGATATCGCTTTTGTAAAAGGGGCTCCCTCGTTTTTAAAAAACTACCAGGCCATGCCGGCTCGACAGTTTCGACAAGCGAACATGAAAAACAAAGTCGATCTTTGTATCACGAACCTCTATTCCGACGAACTGGAATGCAACTACAAATATGTGATCCAGAACGAAAGCGGGGCTATCCTGAACGCATACGACGGAGGACACGACAATATTGTTCCGTTTTTTACCACGGGACAATACCAAACGGCTCCGGCTCATGCTACGCCCCCTATCGATTATACCTTCCCCGTTTCGGGAGGACAAAAAAAACAATTCACCATTAAACACATTGTACGAAACGGACTTACAGGTGATGTTCATCCGCAAAACGACACCATTGTTTTTGAACAAATCTTTAAAAATTATTATGCCTACGATGACGGTATTCCGGAAAACGGATACGGTCTTACTTCGACAAACGGGGTTATGTACTTGGCATATCAATTCAATCTTTCCACATCGGATACCTTAACGGCTATAGATCTGTTTTTCAACAGAACGCTGGGAAACGAAAATGCCAACATTCCGTTTTATATCACCATTTGGGGAAACGACAACGGAAAGCCGGGACCGGTATTGTATAAAAGTTCTCAATACTGTTATCCGGAATTTCAAAAATTAAATCAGTATTACCGGTATATATTGGACTATGGCGTCATCGTAAACGGAACGGTCTACGTGGGATTCGAACAACATTCAAAGAATTATATCAACCTGGGATTCGATCGAAACCACGACGCCCGGCAATTTATTTATTACAAAACAGGAACCGATTGGCAACAAAGTATTCTTTCGGGGGCTTTGATGATGCGCCCTTATTTTGGTAAAGAAGCTACTTTGGATATTTCGGAAGCGGAGAAAAAACCTACATCGGACCCGGCTTTTTCGGCAACGGTTTACCCCAACCCGAGTAAAGGCATAATCACCGTAGAACTGAATACTCCGGTAAAAAACCCGAATACTCTTCAGATTGAATTATACAACAGCTACGGAAAACGTGTATATCAACATGTGTATTCCCGTACTCTCAATATCTCGCATCTGACCTCGGGTTTGTACATCGTGCGTATTGTGGATACGGAAACTCAACTGTACTATTCAAGCAAAATCATACTTGTGAAATAAACGAAGTATTTATGATAACAGATCCTATACAAGAACTAGACGAAAAACACGAAGAAGGCGAAATGTACGAAAATTTTCGCATTGTGGTAGACAAAGGGCAAAGCCTGCTTCGTATCGACAAATTTTTAATGGCACGTATCGAAGGGGCATCTCGCAACAAGATACAAAACGCCGCTAAAGCGGATTGTATTTTGGTTAATGAGAAACCGATAAAGCCCAGCTACAAAGTAAAACCCGACGATATCATCAGTGTTTTGCTCCCGGAACCTCCCCGCGAAATCGAGATTATTCCGCAAGATATTCCTCTGCATGTGGTGTATGAGGATGATGACGTTATTGTGATCGATAAGCAACCGAATTTGGTGGTGCATCCGGGATATGGAAATTACACGGGAACGCTTTTGAACGCCCTGGCGTTTCATTTTGAAGGCAAAACGGATGCCGAGGGTTCGCCCATAATTCCGTACCTCGTTCACCGCATCGACAAAAACACATCGGGATTGATCTTGATCGCTAAAAACGAAATGGCTCAAACGTATCTGGCAAAACAATTTTTCGATCATACTATAGAACGGAAATACAACGCATTGGTTTGGGGCGATTTTGTAGAGGATGAAGGTACGATTGAAGGGAATTTGGGACGCTCTGCAAAGGATCGTAAAGTAATGACGGTTTTCCCGGACGGAGACCAAGGGAAACATGCCGTGACTCACTGGAAGGTAAAAGAACGGTTCGGATATGTTACCTGGGTAGAGTGTGTGCTGGAAACAGGACGAACTCATCAAATCCGTGCGCATATGCGCTACATAGGGCATCCGTTGTTTAACGACGATACGTACGGCGGAGATTTGATTTTGAAAGGAACTACATTTTCAAAATACAAACAATTTATTCACAATTGCTTTCAGATGCTTCCGCGCCAGGCACTGCATGCCGTGGTTCTGGGGTTTGAACATCCTGGAACGAAAAAGAAACTTTTCTTTGAATCGGCTCTTCCCAACGATATGGCATCGGTACTGGAAAAATGGAGAAACTACGCCACACATAAAGCGCTGGAAGAATAATTACAGACATTTTCGTATGTTGCTTTTCGTATCATCGAAAAGCAACACTTTTATCATTAAAACCTTCTTTTGAATTGATTCGTAATACACGCCTTTTGAGAGGGTTTATACCTTCGGGAGGGGAATCGTACGGAACTACGCAAAGCTGCAAACATGCGACGGTATTTGTATTGTAGCGATTTATATGGAATCAAAAAATGAAGTAAACGAGAAATTAGCGAAATCATTGACTGCGGAGACAACGGATTTGCTTCTTTTTCTTCTTTAATATATTGCAGGACTTATGGGAGCTTGGAAGCGACCCAAAAGCGATTGTTCACCTTATCGAAAAGAATATCCCTGTTTCCTCGAATACCCATATGCCGGATTTAGCTTGCAGGAAGGGAGCCGTTTGCAGACACACCGCACAAGCATTTGGTATTTGTATGAAAGGCGTGGATATGATTCTCGAGGTTATGGAATATGCCGAACAAAAAGCCGTAACATACGGGATTGATTCTTTATACTGTTTCTCCGATTTTTACAAAATTTTACAATGCCAATCCAAGCCTTTGCGTTTTGCCTTACGGCAAAGCAACAGCAAACATTTAACTCCTATTTTTCGCAGGCTCAAAAGCAATGCTTATACCTTTGTGGGGTCGATTATTTGGCAACAGTTCGCCGTTTGGGATTGATAACTTTTCGTGTAGCAATGATTTTAACGAAATTGCGGATTCTGAAAACAGCCTCCCCCCCCCCCTCTTGTGGAGAGGATGAAGGAAGAGGTGTTTTCATTTGTGAAGATACCGATTTCAACACAGCCTTAGAGTTGGTAAAAATCCTAATGCAACACGCTGTAAAGAGATACGAAGATTTGCCTGCCGAAACCGCAACGCCAAAACAACCTAATCAAAAGCAACTGTTTTTGGAAACCTTGCCGCCCGAATGTTCGCGACAGGACCTACCTAACAGCTGCCAAACGCCTCAATATTCCCGACAAGACCGCCGAAAAATACATCGCAAAATTTACACAAAACGGTTTCATCAACCTCTTTGCACACGATACATACAGAAAACCGTAAAATCAGTATAAACTGTATTTTTCTCATTCTGTTAAAAAAAGACATCTCTAATAGAGAAAAAAAATGTAATTTTGCAAAAATATGTCAGGACTGTGTTACAAACAAACACTATGTCTAACGAACGAGTAAAAGAACTATGAGAAGAGCGCCAATTGCCTTTGTATAAATTGGCTGCCGCATTAGATATTGATTCGGTTACTTACTGGAAAATAGAACGTGGTGACCGACAAGCCAAATAGGAATATATTCCTATTATTGCAGACCTTTTACAAACAAGCGACGAAGAGTTGTTGACATTTTAATTTTGGCTTGCTGACTAAGTTGTCGAAGTAGTAAAGGAAGATAAAAAAATATCGGATAATGTGCTAAAAACCGCTAAGCAAAAAATAAATGGATAATAACAAAGATACAAGAGGCTCTGAATGATCAAAATCTCACATTGACGTTTGGATGATGCCTCTCAAAAACAAAAGATAGAAAACGTAACTAAAAATATTAAAAAATGGCATATAGAAATGGAAATTATACAGCATTCTACGTAGATACTCCTTTTAATCAAAATAATTTAGGTACACATTCCACACGTGATTTTATGTACTACAATCTTTTGAAAGCATGGAAAGCAGAGGATACAGCCTTTACCTTTAATGATTCTCACAATAAAAATTACAATGTTAGAGATGACAGCGATTGGGAGACAACTTTAAAACCAAGATTAAGAGAAAGATTAAGAAATTCTAAGAACATCATTCTTTTTCTAAGCTCAGTTACAAAAAACTCTAGGGCATTAAGAGAAGAAATAAACTATGGTGTTAATGATCTGGGATTACCTGTAATTGTTGTTTATCCTGACTATAGTGAGAAAAGCGATATTGTTGTTACTTCAACGGGGAAATTCAAAAAGCAAATCATCGATTTGTGGGATAAATTACCCATATTCAGAGATTCCATGAACTATGTGCCAACAATACATATCCCAATGAAACGAGAATTAATTAATTGTGCATTGAAAGACACTGATTTTATGGTAAATACATTTAATAATTTTGGACGATATTATTTTTAGATATGAAATTAAAAGGATTGAAATGGGCAAATAGTTCAACTCGCTGTAAAGATAGTTTTACTGTTGGCTTTGCATTGCTCGCTATAATTGAAACTTTTTTTGCTATATCCGCTTTTTCGCTTGATTGTCTTTGGGGTCAATATCATTGGGTTATAAAAATTTTGTTGGTTTCTGGTTTGTTTTTGTTGATAGTTATTACTGTCTTTGTTATCAAATATTATAGGACTCAAAAAGGTATTTCATTAAAAATTCGCGGTATCAATGTAAATATTAAACAAGGTGATATATTTGCGGCAAATGGATGGAAAGTTATTGCATTCAATGAATTTTTTGATACAACTGTTGACGATATTGTGATTGCACATAATACGCTTAATGGTATTTT
>CAYYUE010000017.1:0-19795 GCA_964474745.1 uncultured Bacteroidaceae bacterium
GAGGTGTGTAACAAAGTGGGTGGTATACATACTGTTTTATCAACAAAAGCCAAAACACTTATCAAAGATTTAAAAGACAATTATATTTTAATAGGTCCTGATATTTGCAGAAATCTGGACGGAAATGCAGAGTTTACAGAAGACAGTTATTTATACAAAGGGTTTCGAGCTTATTCAGAAAGTAAAGGACTTAATATCAAGATCGGACGATGGAATATTATAGGAAAACCCGTTGTTTTTTTAGTCGATTTCTCTCCTTTGTTTCATCAAAAAGATACCATATTTTCCCGCTATTGGGAGAACTACAAATTGGATAGCTTGAATGGTCAATGGGATTATATAGAACCTATGCTTTTTGGATACGCAGCGGGACAAGTTATAGAAAGCTACTACGAGTATTACATCTCATCTAAGCACAAAATAGTAGCTCATTTCCATGAATGGATGACCGGAAGCGGGATACTATACCTTAAAAAAAACTGTCCGCAAATTGCAACAATATTTACCACTCATGCTACTGTATTAGGCCGTTGTATTGCAGGAAACGGATTGCCTTTATATAGTGAAAATTCGCATTATGAACCTGAAATTGTTGCAGCTAATTTTGGTGTTATAGCAAAGCAATCATTGGAACGGCTTTCTGCTGAAAATTGTGACGGTTTTTCAACCGTAAGTGAAATTACGAATCGAGAATGCGAACATTTTTTAGGTCGAAAAGCTGATATCATAACACCCAATGGTTTTGAAGATGATTTTTTATACAATGAAACCGATTTCAATGCTCTGAGAAAAAACATACGAGAAAAAATCATTACCGTAATAGAAACCATGTTGAATCAAAAAATGGATTCTAACGCCATGATGGTTATCAATAGTGGGCGCTATGAATTTCGAAACAAGGGTATTGATGTCTTCATTGATGCTTTAGGAAAAATAAATGCAAAAAAACTGGAACGTCAAATTATCGCGGTTATTGCGGTGCCTGCACACCATATAGAGCCTGACCCCAAACTACAGGATCCCATACCGAAAATTGATTTTTCTGATCCTCTCGAACGAGTATATACTACACACAACTTATATGATTACGACCACGATCCAATTATTAATCAAATCATTAATAATAAACTCTATAATTCAATTTCCGACAACGTGAAAATTATTTTTATCCCATCCTATTTGAATGGAGACGATGGTATTTTTAATTTCTCTTATTTTGACTTTTTAACGGCTTTCGATGCCAGTGCTTTTCCTTCTTATTATGAACCTTGGGGATACACCCCTATGGAAAGCCTTTCATTTGGGATTCCTTCATTAACCACAACTCTTGCCGGATTCGGATTGTGGATATACGACGAAGTTAAAAATTTAGAGGGACCTTTGTCAGTTGTAACGCGTACCGATAATAACTACAATGAAGTCGTAGATACAGTTGCACAAAAACTAATTTTCGGAGCTTTAATGTCAGATCCGGATTATGCAGCATTACGCGAAAAAGCATACAGTATCTCCAAAGAAACTTTATGGAGCAAATTCATCGATTATTACCTACAGTTATATTCCATTGCACTTGAGAAATCTCAACAGCGTTTAAATTTTTACAACGACAAAATTCCTTATATCGAAAAAAATCCAATAACATTACTTTGGGGAGACAAATTAGAATGGCGCAAACTATTCATAAAACCGATATTACCTAAAAACTTGGAGGGGCTCCAACGATTGGCTTCAAATTTTTGGTGGTCTTGGAATGGAAACGCTATTGCTTTATTTGAATCAATTGATAACGAGCTATTTGAAAAATGCCAACGAGATCCAAATAAACTATTGGCAATGCTTTCCGCGCAGCGTCTTGATGAGCTTTCTACAGACGAATCATTTTTGGAAACATTACATTCGATAGTCGAGCAATTCGATTCCTATATGAACCGCATTCCCGAGTCCGGTTCTTATGGCGTCGCTTACTTCAGTATGGAATTTGGAATTCATGACTCATTAAAGATATATTCCGGAGGATTGGGAATGTTGGCCGGAGATTATTTAAAACAAGCCAGCGATTCCAATAAAAATATGGTCGGAGTAGGTTTATTGTATCGTAACGGATATTTCATTCAACATATAACCAAATTCGGAGAACAAATTCCTCAATATATTTCGCAAAAATTTTCACAACTACCCCTAAAAGCAGTTCGTGATAAACACGGTCTTTGGAAAAAAATATCTATCGGCTTCCCCGGAAGGATTGTTTACGCCAAAATATGGAGATGCGACGTAGGTAGAGTGCCTTTATATTTATTGGATACAGACATCGAAGAAAATAACGATCAAGACCGTGCTATTACAGGTGAACTTTACGGGGGTAATGCAGAGACACGCCTCAAACAAGAAATTATATTAGGTATTGGCGGTATCAGGCTTCTTAATGAATTGGAAATTCATCCTGATATCTACCACAATAACGAAGGGCATTCCGCTTTCTCATGCTTGGAAAGACTTACGGAATTAGTTTCTTTCAACAAAACTGCACTAGATGAAGCTGTTGAAATGGTTCGTGTTTCTACGTTATATACCACGCACACCCCCGTAGCAGCCGGGCACGACGCCTTTGATGAAGATCTGATGCGCGTATATTTTTCTCATTACTGCGATATTTTAAAAATATCATGGGAAGAATTTATGGGTTATGGACGTTTTGATCAAAAAAATACAAAAGAAAAATTCTCAATGAGCGTATTAGCAACCCGTTTTTCGCAAGAAGTTAATGGTGTTAGCGAAATACATGGACGAGTGAGCCGCGAAATGTTTGCACCTTTATTTCCGGGCTATTTCCCCGAAGAAATCTTTATCGGACATGTAACCAACGGAGTACATTTTCCCACATGGGTATCCAACTCATGGTTGAAATTATATACAAATACTTTTGGAAAAGAATTTATAAACGATCAATCCAATGAACAATACTGGATCAAAATCCACAAAGTCTCAAACGAAATCATATGGGAAACTCATATACAACAAAAGCAGCAGTTGCTCAAATATATAGAAAAACGCTTAAAAATAGAATTTCTCTCACGTGCAGAAGATCCCAAGTTATGGATCAACACCATAGAGCGAATCAATGAAAATGCCCTTACTATCGGTTTTGCACGTCGTTTTGCGACATACAAACGTGCCAATTTAATATTCACAAATCTTGATCGTTTAAGCAAAATAGTAAATAATGCATCCTTTCCGGTACAATTTATTTTTTCCGGAAAAGCACATCCTAACGATGAGGAAGGGAAAGATTTGATAAAGCAAGTGATCAAAATTTCAAAAATGCCCGAATTTTTAGGGAAAGTTATTTTTCTGGAAAATTATGATATGACCCTTGCCAAATATTTAATACACGGTGTGGACGTTTGGTTAAACAATCCGATGCGGCCATTAGAAGCATCAGGAACCAGTGGTGAAAAGGCTTTAATGAATGGCGTTCTAAACTTTAGCGTGCTCGACGGATGGTGGGCTGAAGGTTATCGAGAAGGTGCCGGGTGGGCTTTACCCGAAGACTCGATCTATGAAAATCCGGATTTTCAAAATGCAGTCGATTCAGAAACCATTTACTCCACCTTAGAAGAAGAAATTATTCCTACTTTTTATGAATATAATTCCGAAATGATTCCTCAAAAATGGACTACCTACATAAAAAATAGCATTTCCGGAATTGCTCCTCACTATACGATGAAGCGGCAACTGGACGACTATTATGCTGAATTTTATAATAAATTATACCAACGCAAAGAATTATTAATGGATAACAACGCCTCTTCATTAAAAGAGATTGTAGCATGGAAGCGAAATATCAACCGCGTCTGGAATACCATTGAACTAATCGATTTGCAATACCCAGATTCGAGAAACGCACCCATTAATTTAGGAGAAGAATACACAATAAAAGTGGTACTTCAACTTACCCATATTGCAGCCAAAGATATCGGTGTAGAAATGTTGTTTACCAAATGTGTCGACGGAAAAAATAAATTAATACGTACAATCGTATTAGAACCCATTGAAGAAAACCAAGGCCGAGTAACGTATAGTAAAACTTCGCGGGCCATTTTATCCGGTGTATTCGAGTGTGCGTTCCGAATTTACCCAAAACACGAACTTTTACCGCATCGACAAGATTTCCCACTAGTAAAATGGATTTAAAAACCATCGTTTTCTATTTTCCTATTGATTAAAAACGAAACTCCAATAACCTTTTTAAAATACTATAAACATTAGGATCAAATTTTTTATTGATCCTGATGTTTAATAGTTTTACCATATGTATTTAAATTCGTAAAAAGTTGAAAACGACAACACGTTAAATAGTTTGATTTTTTTGTACTTTTACTACTCAAAACCATCCTATGGAAAGAGGAGGCACAAATCATATAAAAAATAGTAAAATAAAAAAGTATTTTTATAGTAGTGGGAAGAATGATGTTTTGTGGTAAAAAAATGTACATGCAAAACATACATTGTTGGGTCAGTTTCAGCAACAATCAAAATGTACAAAGATATTAACGATTGTTCTAGTGTAAATCCTACTGCAACTATTGCAGGAAAAAAGAATGGGAATAATTTCCGGATATCAAGGTGTTTCAAACTAAAATTTCACTGTTTACAAAATAATTTGTATCTTTGTATCGTTTTATACAATATTTATTTGCACATAAAATACAGAGAAAATCACTAATGAAAAAAATAACGGCCATATCACTTATTCTTCTTGCCAATTGCATCATATTGGTACATGCCGTTGTTCCTCATCACCATCACGATTGCTGCCCTTCTATAGGTCTTGTTTATGAAACAGAAGCATCATGTCATTGTTGCGATGTTTCAAACCTATGCGATTGTGGAGCATCAACTCCGCACACACACAATAGCAAGCATTCTACCGATGGATGCAAGCTTCAAGATTTACTGTCGCAACTTGTACTCAATACAAAAGAACGGGAATTATTTGTTCAGGCACTGGACACCTCGTTTCAAGATTTTTATATAGCCGATTTATTGGTTTATACCCTTCCTCAGCCCGAGGAAGGTGTGTTTGTATATCACAAACCTTTTGTTATTAGTAGCCCTACTGTTTTTCTCATTGATAACAGTGGACTCCGAGCTCCTCCTTATTGTTAATTCATTTTTAGTAACTACTTTTTCATTTCTCGAAGAGGGAGTTAATATGCTGTTCCATAATTTCCATTATGGAAAGACACAGTATTAATCAATTATCACAGTTGAAATCAATTGTCCATTACAAATCTTAAAACACAAAACAAAATGAATATCAATAAAATAAAATATTTAGCATTAGGAGCATTCGTAGTTCTATTTTTTGCCTGCTCAGGCAACACAACCGATTCCCACGAACATGGATCAGATTGTTCTCATTCTCAAGACAACGCTACCGAAGTAACTACGGAGCAAGAAGCGTTTCAAGTAGAAGATGATGAAGTTATTGTTTTAAATGAAACTGAAACGCATCACGAAGGTTGTAATCATAGTCACTAAATAATAAAAGACAAAGAATTCATGAAAAAAATAGCATATTTCATGGCAATAGGATTTTTTTCTATTGCCATGGTAAATTGTAGTCCAAAAAAACATGCTGATAGCCACCAGCACGAAGACAATTTACAATTGGTCAGTTACAATAACGATTTCGAAGTATTTGCTGAAGCATCCCCTTTTGTAAAAGGGCATCCAAGCACTATTGTAGCCTATATTTCCTCATTAAAAGATTTCAAACCTCTCCAATCAGGAAAAGTTACCCTTAGCCTAATTATCGGAAAAAGCGGAGTTCGCCAAACAATAGACAAGCCTGCACAGCAAGGAGTGTATCGGTTTTCTCTTACTCCTGAAACCGTAGGTAAAGGGAAATTGCTTTTGGAAATTCAATCGGGCGATTCCATTTCTAAGATGGAAATTTCTAACATAGAAATTTTTTCCGATGAACACGAAGCCTATGAAGCTGCCGTAAAAGCAATCGTAACAAGCAGTAACGCGGTAGCTTTTACCAAAGAACAGAGCTGGAAGGTAGACTTTGCTACTGAGGAAGTTCGTTCCGAACCGTTTGGAAATATCATCAAAACAACAGCTCAGGTATTGCCTTCGCAAGGGGACGAACGAATAATTGTTGCCAAATCAAGTGGTATTGTAACCCTCTCCAATGCTGATATTATAGAAGGGAAAGCTGTTTCTTCCGGACAACAACTTTTCAGTATCGAAAGTGGAAACATGGCGGACAATAATATGAATGTCCGATATGCTGAAGCATTGAATAATTACACGTTGGCGAAATCCGAATACGAACGCAAACAAAAGCTGGCAAAAGATAAAATTGTATCGCAAAGTGATTTGCAACGCAGCAAAACAGAATACGAAAATGCCGAATCTATATACGAAAATTTAAAACGCAACTTTTCACAAACCGGACAACGTGTAAGCTCACCTATACCGGGTTTCGTAAAGCAAATTTTTGTTCGTAACGGAGAATATGTAGAGGCCGGGCAACCCATTATTGCAGTATCGCAAAACAAAAACTTATATATTCGTGCCGAGTTGCAATCCAAATACTATCCCGTTTTAAATGAAATTGTAACGGCAAACCTTCGTATTCCGAAAACCAATACCAATTATCGATTGGAAGACGTAAACGGAAAGTTGATTTCGTACGGAAAAGCTGCCGATTTGGAAAATCCATTGGTTCCCGTTACGTTCCAAATAAATAACAGTATAAATCTGTTACCGGGTAGTTTTGTAGAATTGTATATCAAAACACAATCGGACAACAATCAACATACCGTCGCCAACGATGCACTCATCGAAGAAATGGGCAACTACTTTGTCTTTGTTCAGTTAACACCCATATTGTTTGAGAAACGCGAGGTTGAAAAAGGGATTAGCGACGGATACCGAACCGTAATTAAAAGCGGAGTTGTACCCGGAGAAAGAGTCGTTTCCAAAGGCGCCGTATTGGTAAAATTAGCCCAAGCATCCGGAGCTTTGGATCCTCACGCAGGACACGTTCATTAAAATACCCTGTATAGAAAATGTTTTTGAGTAACAAATCGTAGTGTATCGAATATCCGATCCCAGATGTATAACACAAAAAAAGAATGGAACCCGTATATCAAAATATCCTTATACAAACAGCCGGAGAGCTCCAACAATTGAATCGAAAGATTCGATATGTAAGTCTGTTGAGAGGATTCATTTTTGTTGCAGGAATTATCTGCATTATTGTTTTTTGGCGTTTTTCTTGGTCTATCATCATGGCAATTACAGCCATTACCCTCGTATTGTTTTTCATCTGTATGAAATACCACGATCAATTGTTTTACCAAAAGAAATATCTCGAAAAAAAACAACAAATCTGCGAACAGGAGCTTCGAGCATTACAAGGGAACTGGTCAGACTTTGACGGTGGCGCATCGTATATTGATCCGGCACATATGTATAGTTTCGATATCGATGTATTCGGAGAGAAATCTCTTTTTCAATCGATTAATCGGACCTGCACCCATATGGGAAAGCAAAAACTCGCCGGTTGGTTTGGTTCTCAATTAACCGAGAAACAGTCTATAGAACGACGTCAAGAAGCCATACAAGAGCTTACGCAAGCGTTCGATTTCAGAATGGATTTTCGAATCTTCGGTTTGTTCGGTAACCCGAAAAATACCGATGAAACAAACATCGACCAGTGGATAAAAGCACCAACCGTTTTTGCCAACAGGTTCGGATTCAAAATAATCCCCTATCTTGTAGTGACAATCAATATAACATGTTGGATATTGGCCATAACACATCTGGTTTCCTATTTACTTCCCATGACCATGTTTACGATCATCGGAGTTACAAGCCTCTTTTTTTCATCACGGATATCCAGAATACAGCAAACATACGGAAAAAATGTAAAAATTTTAGCAACCTATTCACGTTTGCTCAAGCTGATCGAAAAACAAGGTTGGAAAACCGTTCAAATGAACACCGTAGTACATCAAACAAAGGATGGGAAACAAGATGCCTCATCAGCCATCGGTAAATTGGCTCAATTGATGGGAAGCCTCGAAAGCAGAAATAATATTTTGGGACTTTTCTTACTTAACGGAATCCTGTTTTGGGAATTGCAAACCATCATGAAAATAGAATGTTGGAAAGAACAATATGCAGATTATTTATGCAATTGGCTCAATGCTATAGGAGAAATAGATGCCCTTTGTTCATTGGCAACTTTCACTCAAAACCATCCCAATTATACCTTCCCTGAAATTATTGACAACACGGACGGAACGTTTTGCTTCGAAGCGGAAAATATGGGGCATCCACTGATGCTTGCCGATACTTGTATTCCAAATTCGATATCCATAACAGAACGGCCTTATTTTTTAGTCGTTACGGGAGCCAATATGGCCGGCAAAAGTACCTACCTTCGAGTATGCGGCATCAATTTTTTGCTGGCATGCATAGGAGCGCCTATCTGTGGCAAGAAAATGAAAGTTACACCGGTAACACTCATTACAAGTTTGCGCACAAGTGACTCCCTTTCGAATAATGAGAGCTACTTTTTTTCGGAATTGAAAAGGCTGAAATTGATCATCGATCTCCTTAAAAGCGGGAAGCAATTATTTATCATTCTTGACGAAATATTACGAGGCACCAATTCAAAAGACAAGCAAATAGGATCCTACTCTCTTGTGTGTCAATTGATGGAACTTCGTGCCAACGGAATTATAGCAACCCATGATTTACAATTGGCTACGCTTAAAGAATCTTATCCCAAGCAGATTGAAAATTATTGCTTCGAATCCAATATCGAAGACGATGTGCTAACGTTTCCTTATCGTTTATCAAAAGGGGTCGTGCAAAATATGAACGCTTGTTTTCTAATGAAAAAAATGGGAATAAAAATACATACGTAATTTTTTCCTTGATGTTATGATAAACCAAACAAAATTATAATTCACAAATCCTATAATAAACAAGAAATAAACAATGCTAAACAAAATCATAAAATTCTCGCTTAACAACAAGTTGCTCATATTAGTAGCCGCTATTGTGTTGATTGTAGCAGGAACCTACACCACTCAAAAGATGGATGTGGATGTTTTTCCCGATCTTACCGCTCCTACTGTGGTGGTAATGACCGATGCCAATGGTATGGCAGCCGAAGAAGTGGAACGTTTGGTAACGTTCCCTATCGAAACAGCAGTAAACGGAGCCACCAATGTACGTCGTGTACGATCAGCTTCGTTACAAGGCTCTTCCTTTGTTTGGGTAGAGTTCGACTGGGGCATGGACGTATTTCGTGCCCGACAAATCGTAAGTGAAAAAATGGTTACCCTTGCCAGTACATTGCCGGATGAGGTAACCCCAACGCTGGCACCGCAATCCAGTGTGATGGGTGAAATTTTATTTATCGGTTTACAAGCCGATAGTACTTCTATGATGGATGTGCGTACATTGGCCGAATGGGTAGTAAAACCTGCCATTCTGGCAACAGGTGGTGTTTCGCAAGTGACCATTATCGGTGGAGATTACAAACAATACCAAATCCTTGCAGATCCGGTACGAATGAATGCTTACGGAATAACCATGAATGAATTAGAAGCCGTAGGAACTAGTATTAGCAAGAACTCTTCCGGAGGGATTGTGCGCGACTATGGAAACGAGTACGCACTTCGAGGAATGGCGCGTACGAACGACCTCGAAGAACTGGGACAAACATTTATCAAAACCTATAACGGAAAACCCATTCGACTTTCCGATGTGGCGGACGTAGTAATCGGAAGCGCCATAAAAATGGGGCATGCTTCGTCCAATGCAAAACCCGCCGTTATTATATCCGTTTCCAAGCAACCCAATATCAATACGCTGAATGTTACCAAAAACATTGAACAAAATTTGGAGAATATCAAGAAATCATTACCGAAAGACGTTACCATGGATACCAAAATTTTCCGTCAAGCGGATTTTATTGAATCTTCGGTAAACAACGTTGGACGAGCATTAATCGAAGGAGCTATTTTTGTTATTGTCATATTGTTCTTGTTCTTAGGTAGTTTCCGCACCACGTTGATCTCCGTGATCGCCATTCCGCTTTCATTATTAGGAACCATGATCGTACTCTATCTTATGGGGCTCAACATCAATACCATGACATTGGGTGGGATGTGTATCGCTATCGGATCGTTGGTCGACGATGCCATTATTGATGTGGAAAATGTATACAAACGGTTACGCGAAAATCATCGGTTACCCAAAGAAGAACGGAAATCCATTTTTACGGTAGTATTCGATGCATCGTCAGAAATCAGAAGTTCTATCCTAAACGCAACATTTATCATTATTGTAACTTTTATTCCCTTGTTTTTTCTCACCGGAATGGAAGGCAGAATGCTCAAACCGCTTGGCATCGCCTATATAATTTCGTTGTTTATGTCGCTTATCGTAGCAATGACCATCACACCGTTATTGTGTAAACTGCTTTTATCCAACGATAAGTATCTAAGCAAAAGGCAAAAAGACAGTTGGATTTCAACAAAGTTATCCGGCATATACAAAAAATCATTGCATTGGACATTGAATAACAAACGGAAAATTTTGTATCCCATTTTAGGGTTTCTTGTGCTTTCCGTTGCATTATTATTCACCATGGGACGTAGTTTTTTACCGGATTTCAACGAAGGGTCTCTTACCATTTCGGCTATTGCGAAACCGGGCGTATCGCTCGATGAAAGCAATCGTCTGGGAAACCTTATCGAAACGGAATTACTTTCGATACCGGAAGTCAACACCACATCGCGCCGTACAGGGCGCGGAGAACTCGACGAACACTCGCAATCGACCAACGGGGCTGAAATCGACGTGAATTTCACCCTGACAGCGCGTTCAAAAAACGAATTTATGGCTGACGTACGCTCCAAATTAGCTGCTATTCCGGGTGTTGCTACCACTGTTGGGCAACCGTTGGGACACCGCATCGACCATATGCTTTCGGGAACAAGAGCCAATATTGCCATTAAAGTATTCGGAACGGATTTGAGCCGTTTGTACATGATCGGAAACCGCATAAAAACAAGTATCGAAGGAATCAACGGTTTAGTGGACGTAAGCGTGGAACAACAAACGGAAACGCCTCAATTGCAAATTCGCGCCAATCGCGATATGTTAGCAAAATACGGTATCAGCATCGATGATTTTAACCGTTTTGTAGAATTGGCTTTTTCGGGAGAAAAGTTATCGGAAATTTACGAAGGACAACGCAGCTTTGATTTGGTTTTGCGCCTTAACAACAATTACATGGGAAATATCGACAACATAAAATCCGCTCTCATCGATACGGAAAACGGAAAAAAAGTACCTCTGGAAGAGGTTGCCGAAATTGTTTCCGTAGGCGGCCCCAATTCTATTTCGCGAGAAAACGTACAACGCAAAATGGTTGTTTCGGCCAATATCTCCGGCGGCGACTTAAAAACGGTTGTCGATCATATCAAAGCCAATATCGAACAAGACATCGCATTACCGGAAGGATACCGTATCGAATACGGGGGTCAATTCGAAAGTGCGGAAAGTGCTACCCGCACCTTAGTACTCACCTTTATCTTGGCGATTATTATTATTTTTCTGCTGTTATATATCGAGTTTAAAGATATGGCACTCTCCGCAATCGTTCTGTTGAATCTTCCGTTAGCTTTAATAGGAGGTGTGTTCGCTGTGTTTTTCACTTCGCAAATTATGAGTATCCCTTCCATTATCGGATTTATTACGTTGTTCGGTATTGCTACACGAAACGGTATTTTACTGATTTCAAATTACCAGCATACGCAAAAAGAAAAATTATCGCTCCGCGAAACGGTTATGAAAGGATCGCTGGATCGTTTAAATCCCATTTTGATGACGGCACTTACTGCTGCATTAGCACTTATTCCCATGATTTTTAACGGGGATAAATCCGGAAACGAAATTCAGAGCCCTATGGCAGTAGTAGTGTTAGGAGGATTAATCACTTCCACATTGCTTAATATCTATGTAGTACCTATTGTGTATGAAATGTTTGAAAAAAGAATCGCTGCAAAAAAGAAAGCAACGGAAAACACTTTTGACACCACAAATACCTCTTTATCGTAAAATGAAAATCTGTATAACAAATAAAATAATCACAATGAAAAAAATAGCAATGTATACAGTCCTTCTCATGATCGGTTTTTCATTAGCTGCACAACAGGAATATCATTCGGTATTAACCGAAATTGAAGCAAACAATGCTTCTTTACAGGTATTGCGCAGGCAAATGGACGCACAAAAGCTCCAAAACAAAACCGAAAACAACTTGGAAGACCCCGAAGTGGAATTCGGTTATTTATGGGGTTCCCCTTCTTCTATAGGGAATCGTACCGACTTTAGTGTTTCCCAATCGTTCGATTTTCCTACCGTATATACCCAAAGGCGAAAAGTAATTCAACTGGAAAATAACAACCTCGATTATCAATATGCTTCAGAGCGGATCAATATACTTCTTTCTGCAAAGAAAATTTGCGTAGATATGGTATATTACAACGCTTTAATAGAACTCTTTGCCAACCGGTTGTCTACAGCCAAAAATATTGCTGAGAACTACCGCAAAAAGATAGAAAGCGGCGATGCAAATATATTGGAGGTAAACAAAGCCGAACTAAATCTGGCATCGTTACAAGCCGAATACGACAAAGCCGTTTCCGAACGCGATGCACTGTCGGTTTCTCTAGTGAAAATGAACGGGGGAAAAGCTATTACGTTTACTCAGGGTCGTTACAACATCCAACTTCTTCCTGTAGATTTTGAAGCATGGTATACGCAAATGGAAGTCCAAAATCCGATGTTGAAACATGCCGAAAACCAAGTTCTGGCAGACCGGCAACGGGTAAAATTGAACCAAAACCAATGGTTGCCTAAATTATCGGCAGGCTACATGAACGAAACCGTTGTCGGCGAAAGCTATCAAGGTCTCAAAGTGGGAATTTCGTTGCCTTTATGGAACAACCGCAATAAAGTAAAGCAATCGAAAGCACAGGTAACAGCATCGGGAATTGCATTGGAAAATACCAAAATTGAATTTTATAACGAATTAAAAATGTTGTATAAACAATCGGTAACACTGCAACAAAACGCCGAAAAACTAAATAAAACACTAGACCAATACAATAGTGAAGCATTGCTGGAAAAAGCATTAAATGCCGGTGAGATCTCCTTGTTGGAATATTTGATAGAAATCGAATTTTATCAAGATGCCCGTATCAAAGCATTGGAAGCACAACGCAATGCAGAAACAGCTATTGCAGAATTGTATATCGTAGAACTATAAGAAGCAGTTCGTCTTTACTCGGTTCGTTTCTTTAATTTGAAACAAGAGCCGATAAAAAACGCATTCATCTTTTTATACTGTAACAAGTCCGCATTTGTTGAATAACAAATGCGGACTTATTGTATATACAAAATTATAAAGTTGTTCATCAATGGAAACTTATCAACGAGGAGATGGGAGAACTTGCCAGCAAGCAGGTGGAGCGTTTATGAAAATAAAAAAACAAAACGGCTTATCGATAAACGTCATAGACAAATCATAATATACTTTTTCCTTTTATTGTTTATTGATCGAATAATCGTTGATGCCTCGTCGATACCTATCCATCATCGTTCTTTTTAGGTGCTACGCATGCATTGAATAATCATATAACCAAATAAAAACACTGCTCTAAAAATATATCTCTTTATTTTCCGGATATACACTTAGCTATATCTGTCGTGCAATATCCGGCATCGTCAAATAAGGCATTCCTATCCGAAAGCATTCCATCTTGAACTTGCAAACATGGTAACTCATTCAAAACCAAAATCAATTATAGTTAGAATACCTCTTTCTACGAAAACTGTTTATATCTTTAGCTGTATAAGATATTCCATCACAATAAAAAGTTCTACCTTTGCATCATTATCAAAAATCATTATTAACTAAAACAGAACATTTTATAGTATTATGGAATGGTTAAAAACGTTATTTCTTGATCAAGGAATAGGACATTCTATCATGCTTTTGGCAATCACCATTGTATTAGGGATATTGCTGGGGCGGATTAAAATTGCCAATATCTCACTTGGAATCACTTGGATTTTATTTGTAGGTATTTTGCTGAGTCATTTTGGCTTACGAGTCGAAGGGCATTTGTTACATTTTGTGAAAGAGCTTGGCTTGATTCTCTTTGTATATTCGATAGGATTACAAGTAGGTCCGGGTTTCTTTGCATCTTTCCGGCAAGGAGGATTACGGTTGAATCTGCTAGCAACTACCATCGTTTTATTAGGAGTTGCTATTACATGTATCATACACGTAGTCACGGGAACCGACTTGGCCACCATGGTCGGTATTTTATCAGGAGCTGTTACCAACACTCCGGGATTGGGTGCAGCACAACAAACGTATTCCGATATTATGGGAAATAACAATCCCAACATCGCATTAGGATATGCGGTTGCTTATCCTCTTGGAGTTGTCGGTATTATTCTATCAACTATTGTGATACGTTATCTATGCAACATTAATCTGGAAAAAGAACATGCTACTCTGGAAAAAGGCGGCACTCAAAAAGATTCGGCACAAATTTTATCCATTGTGATCAAAAATGAAGAACTCTCAGGAAAAACCATCAAAGAAATCTTTTCCAAGATTGCCAAACCTGTGGTTATTTCACGCATCAAATACGAGAACGGCGATATCGCCGCCGCGCATGCCAACGACATATTACATGTTAACGATACCGTTCGTATTACGGTACCCGATTCTTATATACAGGAAGTGATCCGGCTTATCGGTATCGAATGCAAAATGGACGACCACGATTGGGAAACCTCCGATCATAATTTGGTATCGCGCCGTTTGGTGGTTACCAAATCGGGCCTTAACGGTCAAAAATTAGGAACCCTAAACATCCGTTCATTGCACGAGGTTACTATTACCCGAATCAACAGAGCAGGTATCGACTTTGTAGCCAATTACAATTTTCAGTTGCAAATGGGCGATCGAATTACAGTGGTAGGGCGTAAAGAAAACGTACAAAAAGTAGCTGCAATGGTTGGAAACTCTATGAAACGCCTGGAGCAACCGAACTTGATTCCTATTTTCCTAGGAATTTTCATCGGAATCATCGTAGGTTCCATCCCCTTTGTATTTCCCGGAATTCCACAACCGGTAAAATTAGGCCTTGCCGGAGGTCCTCTTATCGTAGCAATCTTAATAGGACGATACGGACCTTATTATAAAATGATTACGTTTACTACTACCAGCGCCAATATGATGATCCGGGAAATCGGAATTTCTCTTTTCTTAGCGGCCGTCGGATTAAGTGCGGGAGAAGGGTTTATCGAAACTATTGTAAACGGAGGATATTGGTGGATTCTTTTCGGATTTATTATCACCATCGTACCACTTCTTATGGTCGGTATTTTTGCTCGATTACGCTACAAGATGGATTATTTTACTTTAATCGGATTGATTTCGGGAAGTACCACCGATCCTCCTGCATTGGCTTTTGCCAATAGCATTTCCAATAACGACGCTCCTTCTGTGGCTTATGCCACTGTATATCCTTTAACCATGTTTTTACGTGTTTTAACAGCTCAAATCTTAATGGTTTTTGCACTTGCTTAAAACAAAAACAAACATTCCAAGAAAAATGAAAATGACATAAAGTTATCAACTTCTAACGCTCATAACTTTATGTCATTTCAAGTGCCGTAACTAAAAGATATATCGTAATTTTATACTTAGCATATATACATCCATATATATGTATATGGCTCATTTTCAATATTGTGAAGAGGTTTTATTTGGTATTAACACATACAAATTTCCTAAAACCGCATTGTTTTCATGATAAATAAAATGATGTATGGTAATTTCACTGCCATGGGAATTCTTTTTGAAAACCGCTTCGACAAGAGAAAAGCGTACCAAAGGAATCGGTGATAAAATATATTTAGACGTAGTAAACAAAACATTATATACCTATTTAACTCATTTATAATTAATTTTTATAGAAATGAATGATCTAAATCCAAGTTTGTCAAAATGCGCAAATCAAATTACAGAAAGTTTAGCACGCATACAGCAAACAGAAGGAAAAGTACCTCAAATTGAGATTGATTTTTTGTTGGATTCTATTCGAAAATTATATTCCGACGTACTTGATTTATCAGGTAAAAATCAACTGATTTTACCTGTTCCGTCACAAGACCATGTGCAAAGTAAAAAAAATGAGTTAGAAACACCTGCTCAAGAAATCGTTATCGAAGTAGGAAAAACAGATGCGGATCCGAAAATTAAAAAAGAAGAAAAAAGTACGGCTTTAGGCCCAGAAATGGATGATAAATCGGTTATACAGGTATCTGAAGCCGATAGGCATATTCATGTTTCTACGGAAGTTTTGCAAGAAAAAAAGATAGAACATGTACCTGAGCCTGAAGAAAATTCGATTTCGGAAGAAACATCTATTGCAATGCCTAAGCAGGATACCATAAACGACTTGTCTGCTAAAAACAATATTTTATTTTTCGAAGAAATTGAAACCGAAAAGGAAAAAATAGGAAACATAGAAAAAGAACCCTCCATTTTCTCAATGGAAGAACCTATATCCCCTGCAGATAAGCAACCCGCAGAGGAAATTCTCGAAAATGACATCGAAATCGTATCAAAAAGTGACATTGAAGAACCTATAACTTCTACAACAGAAGAAAAGATCGTTTCACAAGAGAGCTCTACGGAGAAAAAGGAGGAGCTCGTCTCAGAAGACTCCATAATAGAAACAGAACCGATTCATAAAGAGGTTTTTTCCGAACGGGGAACTGTATCAGATGTTCAGACGGAACCTCATCAACAAAATCACAATGTCGTTGAAACGGCGACGTCTACTCCTACCGATAAAGAGGCTACTTCTTCTATAGACATTTCCAACAGCAACCCGAAAGAAATTGCTTCATCACCTGAGGAACAGGCTTACTCTGTCAATTCAAAAAAGACACAGGAACATTTGCATCAGGCATCTCTTTTCGATTACTTAAAATCATCGAATGTGAGTAAAGCCGTTGAACAAGTAGACCGCTTTTCCGGAGTAAAAACACTTGCTGACAAATTCCTGGAATCCAAAGAAAAAGAAAATGTACTCTTTGAATCACGTATCGAACAAGAAGCCGTAAAACAAAAAATACAAGATTTGAGAACCGCTATCGGTATCAATGATAAATTCCTATTTATAAATGAATTATTTTCCGAAAACATGAAGGCATATAACGACTTTATTCTTTCGCTAAGCAAATTAAAAGAAAAAGAAGAAGCATTGCTGTATGTAAAAAATGTATCGGAAGAATACTCATGGGATAATAATTCATTGGCCGTTAAAACATTCATGAAAATTTTCGAACGTAAATTTTAACACCGACATGATAAATACAGAAGGTAATAAAAAAGTAATTATTTTTTCAGCACCTTCCGGAGCTGGCAAAACAACCATAATAAAAGAACTTTTACGATATTTTACAAATTTCGAGTTCTCTATTTCGGCAACGAGCCGTAAGCCGAGGGGCAACGAAATAAATGGAAAAGATTATTACTTTTTATCTTCCGAAGAATTTGAAGAAAAACGAAAAGCGGATCTTTTTTTAGAATGGGAAGAAGTATATGCAGGGACGTATTACGGCACTCTAAAATCGGAAATAGACAGAATCTGGGATGCAAGAAAAACTGTCGTATTTGATATTGATGTTCTTGGAGGAACTCGGTTAAAAAAATATTTCGGCAACACGGCTTTATCTATTTTTATCATGCCACCCAGTATAGCAATCTTGGAACAACGTCTTCGTTCACGAAATACCGAATCTGAAGAGGCCATTCAAAAGCGGCTCAATCGTTCTCGTATTGAATTGGAATATGCTAAAGATTTTGACGTTGTTATTGTAAATGATATACTATCGGATGCTATTGAAAAAACGAAAGAAGTTATACAACGATTTTTAACCGATAAAAAAGAATAGAAACGATATATGCAGAACCTGTTTCGTTTTATAAAAAAATATAGTTACATTTTTATTTTCATATTTCTGGAAAGTATTTCGGTGTTTTTAATCGTACAAAGCACCTATTACCAAAGTTCTATTATAATAACATGGGGAAATAGCATAGCGGGAAGCTGGTATACTAAATTCAACACCATTTCCAATTATTTTAACCTCTCCTCTACGAATCGACAATTAGCGGAAGAAAATGCTATGTTACGCCAACAAATCGGAAGTTCTTATATTCGTTATACGAAACGTATGTTTGAAATTGAGGATACTGTATATAAACAGCAATATGAATACACCGAAGCTCAAGTGATAAAAAACACATGGAACGACAACAATAATTATATTATGATCAATAAAGGGTCAATTCACGGAATACAACCCGATATGGCAGTAATATCGTCGCAAGGAATTGTAGGCGTTGTTGTCAATACGACTCCTAATTTTTCGAGCATTATGTCTGTATTACATTCTGACAGCCGTAATAGCATCAAAATTAAACGAACAGGAGTGTCGGGATCTTTAATTTGGAAAGGAAAAGATTATCGACATGGAACGTTAACGGATGTTCCTACAACACACAAGCTCTATCGTAACGACACGGTAGTTACAAGCGGATTTTCAAAGAATTTTCCGGAAGGAATACCTATTGGATATATACAAAGCTATTCCCAAGAAGCCGGTAGCGGGTTTTACACCGTAAAAGTAAAATTTGCAACCGATTTTAATAAGCTGGATTATGTATATGTAATAAAAGATATATACAAGGAAGAGCAAAACGAATTGATGGAAAAGACAAAATCAACTGAAAATGAATAATAGCACACTTATCATACAAAATATCGTTCGCTTTATAGTATTGATGCTTTTCCAAATTACAGTATTCAATAACGTATACTTAGGTGGATACATAAATCCGTTTTTGTACATTTTGTTTATTATTATGTTGCCTACGAGAATGAACAAATCGTATATCATAACCCTTTCTTTTCTTGCCGGTTTATGTATCGATATATTCTCTAATACATTAGGGTTTCATGCGTTCTGCGCAACGTTGGCAGGATTTTCGCGTATAATTTTTGCAGATAAAATCATAACCGGAAATGGGGATACGGAAATTGATACTCCAAGTATTAAATCGGTATCATTCTACAATTTCTTTGTATACTCTATCATTGTTACATTGGTTTATAATTTTTCATATTATGTGCTGGATTTTTTCACTTTCCAAGACCTATTACAAATCATAGTTCATACTATTTTAAATTCAATTATCACATGGTTATTGATTATCGGATGTCAATACTTGTTTATGAGTAGGAAAAAAAAATAAGAACCTCTTTATAAAAGAAGTTCTTATCAAAATTAATGTTGAAATCCGTATTAATTTTTTATTGCTGCTATTTCCTTTACTGCTTCTATGGCTGAGTCAATATCCGATTCGGTCGTAAATGCTCCCACGCTAAAACGTACGGTTCCATGCTTATCAATAGTTCTTATACATTCATGTACTTTGGGGGCGCATTGCAATCCGGTACGGCATGCTATATCGTAATCAACATCTAACATAGTTCCCACATCTCCGGCTTCGAATCCATTTATATTAAAACTCAACACCGGGTTTTGATTTTGAGAATCAACCGCACAGTATGTTTCGACACCTTTAATATTTTGT
>CAYYUE010000018.1:0-19538 GCA_964474745.1 uncultured Bacteroidaceae bacterium
TTAATTATTTGTATTTATTTTTGCATAAAAAAAATAGTTATTTACCTTTACATGTAAAATACATTAATTACATTTTTGATATAGATATACTAAAAGTTATAAAAAAAGCATATAATCGATTACTGAGTTATTCCTACCCGTTGTTTGAAAATGAAGGATGCGCTCCACCTATCCAAATCTCTTGCTACACTACAATTCGATTCAGTTGTTTACATATCAAAATACGAATGTCTTTCAGTTTTTTTTGTTCGCTAAGCAACATCATAATCTCATCCGAATCGGTTGTTGATTTCAGCTTTTGGGCATTTTCTTTTATTTTTTTTTCCAGTTTTTTCAATTTAAAATTCAATAAGGATTCTCTGACATCTTTATCTACACACATATCCGGATGAGGTACGTATATATTGAACTTCTTTTCCCAGTTTTCACTGATGTCGTAAGGTTGAGAAAGCAAAGAGATGGCAAGATTCCGAATAGTATCATCCGTATGTTCGATAAAAGACGTGTGTTTCAAAACTTCATTCTGGTTCAATTTCTCAACATACAGATCAAAAATATGTTGACATATAGCAGAATCGAACCCGAGATCGTCGCTTAGAATATCGGCAATAATGAAAGCGGCTACATAATATTCCTGTTCTACAGAGGTTCCCTCTTCATCGAATTCGAGGTGCTTTATTTTCCTATCCCCGTAATTCAATAACAAACTGATGATTTTATGTTCCTGCCGTTCATCCGTTTTTTCCTCAAACATTGTTTCGGGAACAAGCGGTTGTTTCGGTTCAGCGAGTTTTTGGGCATCTGCATCGGCACCATATTTATCCTGTGCCTGCACATAAGATGAAGCTTCTTTGGCATCCTTGTCTTGTTGCTTCTTCTGATGGGTATAAATACATCTGGCCAGCTCGGTAGCCAGCGTTTGTTCGGATATATCCAAAATCGAAGCGCATTCCTTTATATACACATTGCGGTCGATCATTTCGGGAACCAACGCAATGGTTTGTACGATCTCCTTTATCAGTTCGGCACGTTTAATAGGGTCTCCTTGTACCTCTTTTAAAAGGATCTTGGTTTTAAAGATGATAAAGTTGGTGGCTTGTGAAGTAACATAGGTTTGTATTTGGGAAGAACCGTATTTTTGAGCGTAGCTGTCGGGATCTTCCCCATCGGGGAATAGGACGATCCGCACATGAAAGCCTTCTTCCAACAACATATTTACGGCACGAAAAGCGGCTTTAATTCCGGCAGCATCCCCATCGTACAACACGGTTATGTTTTTGGTATAGCGCTTGATGAGCCGAATTTGCTCATGCGTAAGCGACGTTCCGGATGAAGCCACCGTATTTTCAATCCCCGACTGGTACATGGATAGGACATCGATATTCCCCTCCACCAGATAACAAAGGTCTTGTTTGGCAATAGCATTTCTGGCTTGGTAAATGCCGTATAGCGTTTGGCTTTTGTTGTAAATTTCCGATTCGGGAGAGTTTACGTATTTGGCGGCTTGCTTTTCGGAGGATAAAACACGGCCGCTAAAACCCAACACGCGACCGCTTACACTATATACGGGAAACATCACTCGGCCGCGAAAACGGTCGTATGTTTTTCCATCGTCTTTTTTGATGGTCAACCCCGTTTTTACCAACATGTTTTCCGAATATCCTCCGGCAAGGGCATGTTTTGTAAAATCATCCCATTCATCCAAACAATATCCCAATCCGAACGTATTGATGACCTCGTCAGACAAACCCCGCTCGTAAAAATAACTGAGCCCGATGTTCTTTCCCAACTCATGGTTATGCAGCAAATCCGAAAAATAGTGTTGTGCAAATTCCGTCGCATGAAACAATCCGTCGCGCTCGGTCTGCTTTTCAAGCTGCTCTTGCGAAAGTTGTTCCTCTTCTACTTCTATATTGTATTTTTTCGCAATGTATTTCAAAGCTTCCGGGTAGGAATAATGCTCGTGTTTCATCAAAAAATGCACCGCATTTCCCGCTTCTCCGCAGCCGAAGCACTTAAATATGCCTTTTGCAGGGGAAACAGTAAAAGAAGGTGTTTTTTCATTGTGAAAAGGGCAACATCCCAACAAATTAGCGCCCCTTCGTCGAAGCGACACAAATTCTCCAACAATTTCATCGATGCGAGCCGCATCCATTATCTTCTGTACGGTTTCCGGGTTAATCATAAATATACACTACTGCGGTACAACGTTATGCTACATGCTTTTTTTACGCTCCAGATGCTTGGTATCTGACAGATTGCAAAGATACAACTTTTGTTACAAATTAAGAATAAGAATTTTCGGACATTGACCGGCAAATAAAAGGGATGAAAAAAAATCCGGATGGAAATCAACTATCGTTACGGCAAAAGCTTTCACCGCTCCATCGGATTTTTACGGTCTCTCTCTTAAACACTCGAAACGAAATGTATTCAAAATCGTTTCAAACTCTTATACATCAAAAATAATTTGTACTTTTGCACGTTTATTTTTAGAATCAATGTGCAAAAAAGGCACATATACCTTTTCAGAGTGTCGTTATTTGTAGCATCGCCATAGTTGAAAAAGGCTCGATTTTCATTATATACATTAACAACAAAAGAGAAAGAACCTTCGTTATGCAATGCAGCCGGCATATTGACATCAAAAAAGCCGATAACCTGCAAAAATATATGTTGAATGAGAAAGAAAAAAGAAATAATTATTGAAAAACTGAAAACGTTACAAAAAGAGTTGAAACACAAACATCGTTTTGTGATTATCGACTCCGATACGTTTCGAGAAAAATGGTCTTTTCAACTTTCTGCAAGCAATTTATTTGTCAGTGTAGGCATCAGTATGATTGTTTTAGTAATTCTTACAACGCTTCTGATTGCCTTTACGCCTCTTCGAGAATACATTCCCGGATATATGCAAACCGCACTGGTGGAAAAGGCATATAAAAGCACCTCTGTGGTAGATTCGCTGGAACAAGTATTACGGGGGCAAGAAATGATGCTCAACAATATCAAACAGGTTATTGTGGGGGAAGAAATCGAGGACATGGAAATTCCTCATACGGATGCTTCCAAACTAAAGCCTGTTACTTATGAACGAAGCCATTCGGATTCGATGCTTCGTAAAGAAATAGAGTCTCACGACCGGTATCAGGTAGTAGAAAAAAGAAAGCCCGGCTCAACAAACGAGCGTCCTTCTTCGTTCGATTTTGCGAATCAAGTTCTCGGTTCTCCCCGCACGTATACGGAGAGAAGTTTCCCTGATGCTCATTCGTTACCGGACTATTTATTCTTTTCTCCATTGAAAGGAAAGGTGGTTTCGACATTCGAAGCCAAAAAGAACCATTACGGCATCGATATTGCAGGAAGTGAAAATGCCTTGATAAAAGCGGCTTACAACGGTACCGTATTGTTTTCTAATTTTACGGTGGAAACAGGATATGTAATCGCCATCCAACATCCGAATAACATTATTACGGTATACAAGCATAACAGTGCTTTATTAAAACATATAGGCGATGTTGTGCGGGCTGGTGAGCCGATCGCTTTTATCGGAAATTCCGGAGAGTTGACAACAGGGCCTCATTTGCATTTTGAATTATGGTACAACGGTAAACCGGTGGATCCCATGGAGTACATCAACTTTTGATGCGCTATAAAATAAATAATCATGAAAAAACGTATCGCTATATTAGGTTCTACAGGCTCCATCGGTGTGCAGGCGCTGAATGTCATTCGTAATCATCCGGACAAGTTCGAGACTGAAGTCCTGACGGCTCATTCCAACTACGAATTGTTAATACGGCAAGCCATCGAGTTTAAACCCAATACGGTAATCATTTCCAATAAAACTTATTATGCTCAAGTACGCGAGGCACTTGCCCGTTATGATGTAAAGGTATTTTCAGGAGACAAATCGCTGGAAGATATCATGGAAATGTCTACCATCGATATGGTGCTTACGGCGGTGGTAGGTTTTGCGGGGTTGCGTCCTACGCTACGGGCTATTGCATGTGGGAAAACCATTGCGTTAGCCAATAAGGAAACCATGGTGGTTGCGGGAAAATTGGTAACGGATTTGGCGCGGGAAAAACAGGTAAGCATCTTACCTGTAGATTCGGAGCATTCTGCCATATTTCAATCGTTGGTAGGCGAAATGTATAATCCCATCGAAAAAATATACCTTACGGCTTCGGGAGGGCCTTTTTTGGGGCAAGACACGGCGTTTTTAAAAACGGTAACGTTGAAAGATGCCTTAAAGCACCCCAACTGGGTTATGGGCAAAAAAGTTACTATTGATTCGGCCACACTCATGAACAAGGGTTTGGAAGTCATTGAAGCCAAATGGTTGTTTCAACTGAAAGCGGAGCAAATTGAGGTAATTGTGCATCCGCAATCTATTGTGCATTCATTGGTGGAATATCAAGACGGATCGCTCAAAGCGCAAATGGGATTGCCTACTATGGAGCTGCCTATTCAATATGCTTTTTCGTATCCGATACGCATCCCATCAAACTTGCCGAAGTTTCACTTTTCCCACTATCCGCAACTCTCGTTTCAAGAACCGGACCGAAAAACGTTTCGCTGCCTCGATTTGGCTTATCAAGCCATGGAAAAAGGCGGCAATATGCCGTGTATCATGAATGCGGCTAACGAGATCGCCGTGCAAAGTTTCATCGAAGAGAAAATCCGATTCTTGGATATTCCCGAAATCATACACAAGCATATGGCTACCGGTCATTTTATACAGCATCCTTCTTTGGACGACTTGTTGGAAACCGACTTTGAAATACGCATACAAACACAACACAGTATAGATTCATTATAACAAATTACAGAATAAAAAAATTATGCAAATTTTAGGACTTCTTTTAAGCTTATCGATTTTAGTTTTTGTCCACGAACTGGGACATTTGTTTTTTGCACGTTTATTTAAAACACGTGTTGAGAAATTTTATTTGTTTTTTAATCCTTATTTCTCGCTTTTCCGTGCAAAAAAATACAATGGAAAATGGCATTTCAGCTGGTTTTCCAAGAAATCGCCGGACATGTGGGCAGAACATCCCGATAAAACGGAATGGGGCATCGGCTGGGTTCCTCTGGGAGGGTATTGTTCGATAGCCGGAATGATCGACGAAACCAAAAATGCCGGCGACCTGGCCAGCGAACCGCAACCCTGGGAGTACCGTTCTAAAAAAGCATGGCAACGTCTATTGATTATTTTAGGGGGTGTATTGGTGAACTTTGTCTGTGCATTGGTTATTTATGTAGGTATTTTGTTTTATTGGGGACAGGAAAAACTCCCTCTGCAAAATGTAACCATGGGATACAATTATGCTCAGGTATTTTTAGACAACGGGTTCCAAAACGGAGATATTATAACGGCTATAGACGATAAAACGGTAACCGAATTCAGCGATGCCATGCAGAATTTGGTTATCGACAAAGCTCAAACGGTGACTGTAAAACGCAATGGAAAAGATACGACCTTCATGTTGTCATCGGATTTTAGAGACCACATACTTCCCGAATCCAACAAACAATTGTTGGAAATTCGTTTTCCCTTTGTCGTGAAAGATTTCATTAGCGGTTCGGCAGCACAAAAAGCCGGCATGCAGATCAACGACAGCATTGTATCCTTGAATAAGGTGGCAACTCCTACTGCCGTAGATTTTATGGCCGAACTGGCCAATCACCCCGACGAAGAAATTATAGTGGGTTTTTATCGTAATCAAAATTTTCAAACACTTCCCATGCAACTCGACGGGAATGCCAAAATGGGTGTTTATTTGTACCAACCTACCGAAATTTATACTACGGAACATACAGATTATGGTATATTTTCGGCAATTCCTGCAGGAATCCAAATCGGATTTGAAACTTTAGGCACCTATGTCAAATCCATGAAGTTGCTGTTTACCAAAGAAGGAGCTTCTCAGTTGGGCGGATTCGGTGCCATCGGCAGCTTGTTCCCCAAAGAATGGAATTGGTCCCGTTTTTGGGAAATGACAGCATTTTTATCGATCATATTGGCATTTATGAACATTTTACCTATTCCGGCATTGGATGGCGGACATGTGGCATTCACATTGTATGAAATTATCACGCGTCGAAAACCCAGCGACAAATTCATGGAACGTGCACAAATGGTAGGCATTATATTGTTGCTTGCTCTTCTCATTTATGCCAATGGAAATGACTTAATACGCTGGTTGAGTGGAAAGTTTTAATGAATGAAACAAATAGATAAACTGATATTACGTTCGTTTATAGGCCCTCTCCTACTTACCTTTGTATTGGCCGTATTTGTATTGTTGATGCAATTTCTATGGAAATATATCGACGATATGGTAGGAAAAGGGTTGGACTTTTGGATTATCGCACAGTTGTTGTTTTATGCTTCGGCAACCTTTGTCCCTATGGCACTACCTGTGGCTACGTTGTTCGCCTCCATTATGACAATGGGAAATTTTGGTGAAAAATACGAACTTATCGCCATGAAAGCAGGCGGTATTTCATTGCGAAGAGTTATGCTTCCCATGACATTGGTAGTCCTTGTTTTTGCGGGGCTCGCTTTTTATTTTTCAAACAATGTGTTACCGGTTGCCTGGTTGAAATATAAAACGACCTTATATGATGTAACACGAAAAAAACCGGCGCTCAACATCAAACCCAGCGAGTATTATTCGGGAATTGACGGGTATGTTATCCGTATCGACGGAAAAGACAAGGAGAATAAAGATTTGCGGAATATTACCGTTTACGATCATTCCGACGGAATGGGAAACAACAATGTTACGGTAGCACAACGAGGCAAAATGTCCGTGACTCCGGATGAACGGTATTTGATATTTGATTTATACAACGGATATTCATATTCCGAAGATACGAAAGGAGATAACTATTTTTCCCGTCCTATGACACGGGTGAAATTTGATGAACAAACCATGCGTTTTGATTTATCGACTTTTGCTTTTAGCAAAACCGACAATGATTTTTTTAAGGGCAATTATCAAATGATGAACGTTACTCAACTGAGGGAGACCATGGATACTCTTATGGTAAACAGAGAGGGAAAAATCAAGGAATTTCGGAAATCGGTACTCTCAAGGTTATATACTCGAAACCTAACGGGACAAAAAGATTCGAATGAAACATTTGATGATTACGACTATCGCGTAGGACTTTCGGAACTGGAAGCATACAAACAAAAACGAGTACAAAACAGTGCACTGCAAAGTGCCCGAACCGTCAATGAAGATATTGCCATGTATGAACAGATATTAAAAAACGACCAAGAGTATATCAACCGGCACAGCATTGAATGGCATCGAAAGTTTACGTTATCGGTGGCTTGCTTGGTGCTGTTTCTTGTAGGGGCTCCCTTCGGATCTATTGTACGAAAAGGAGGCCTCGGCCTTCCTATGGTAGCTTCGGTGGTGTTTTTTGTACTTTATTATGTGATGGGCATGATTGCAGAAAAGGCGATACGCGAAGGAGCCTTACAGGCTACGGGGATGTGGGTTTCAACACTCGTGTTGCTGCCTATCGGTATTCTGTTGACATTAAAAGCGACATCCGATTCGCCCATTTTTGACTCGGGAAGCTGGAAAAAAAATATTAGAAAAATAATACGGGTATTTATTCGTACTAAGAAATAGTATTGTTATACCGTTTTTAAACAAATGAAAGTATGAAGATATTACAACTTTGCAATAAACCCCCTTATCCGCCTGTTGACGGAGGAACAATTGCGATGAATAGCATAACGCAAGGGTTGCTTGGTGAAGGCTGCTCGGTAAAGGTGCTTTCGGTATGGTCCGATAAACATCCTGTTAACAAACATACAATTACTGAAGAATACATTCAAGCTACGGGTTTCGAAGCCGTTTATGTAGATCTCAACATCCGTTTATGGAGTGCCTTTTTCGCAATGATGACGGGTGAATCCTATCATGTAAAACGGTACGAAAGCAAGGAATTTGCTCAAAAATTACTATCCGTACTTCAACACGAAACGTTTGATATCATTCACATAGAAAGTATTTTTCTTACGCCTTACGTATCTCTTTTGCGCCGCTACTCCAAAGCGAAAATAATACTTCGAGCGCATAATGTGGAACACCTTATTTGGCAACGGATTGCCAAATGCACTTCGAATCCGTTTAAGAAACGGTATTTGAAACACTTATCGTTAACGTTGCGTGCGTACGAAGTGGAGCATATCAACAAGTACGACGGCATTGTATGCATTACCCAAAACGACGCGGAGCATTTTGTTTCTCTAGGGTGTAGAAAACCCGTTATTTCGATACCGTTCGGCATTATTGCTCCGGATTGCATCGACAATGTAGACGCCGAACCCAATTCTTTATTTCATATCGGGTCCATGGATTGGGCTCCGAATGTAGAAGGCATTACATGGTTTTTGGATCAGGTGTGGGAAAAAGTACGGAAAGAGGTACCTACCGTTCGTTTATATTTAGCCGGACGTAAAATGCCGGAATATTTACTCAAAAGCGAATATCCTAATGTTTCTATTATTGGAGAGGTACCGGACGCCATGTATTTTATAGAAAGTAAAAAAATCAATATCGTTCCGTTGCTTTCGGGAAGCGGTATACGAGTTAAAATAATAGAAGCCATGTCGGTAGGAAAAACGGTAATTTCTACTACCATAGGGGCCGAAGGAATCGATTATACCGATGGGGTAAACATTCTTATCGCCGATACGCCCGAGGATTTTGCCCGACAGATTAAACGATGTGTCGAAGACGATGATTTTTGCGCCGCAATTGGGAAAAACGCTTGCGAACTCGTAGCAAAACGATACGATAATTTCTCGCTGACAAAAGCATTGCTGCAATTCTACAATCGAATGCTCGATAAAGATAAAACAGACGAAACGGATGCTTGATTGTTTTTATATGGAACTTTCATTTTCAATGAAATGACAGCATCGCCGATAAAAAATAAGAAGGCAGTCTTATTGCATAAAATGAAATAAATGATAATATCTACAATTAAAAACAATATTCAACGTTGTTTATAACAAAAAAAGGAAGTAAGGAAGTAAAATAACCGATTTTATATGAAAAGAACAAAATTTATCGGATTTTTAATGAGTATAATGATTGTTTCGGCATGTACATCGGAATGGAATTTAGCTAATTCGTATGTAGAAAAGTTTTCTACGAAAAGTTATGTTCCCACTGAAGCTATTTACGTGTGCTTACCAACTTCGGTTGTTCATACGAATCAAACGTTGAATCAGATGGACGACTTTCTTGATTTGAGTGAAGAACAGCAAGATTCTGTTATCAATACAAATACGAAGTTTTTAAACAAATTGGACGATGCGGTTTTTTTAAAACAATTTAATGACAATTTAGTGTATCATTTAAAACGGTTGGGAATTCCCGTTACGGTTGTCTCCAATGCACAAGAATTACCCAAAGCCGTTCCCAATAAAATTTTTACATTGAACATTGTACAAGTAGAGGCTGAAGAATTTGTAAAAAAGACTCGCTCCGACTTTTACGATGCAGAGGTATATTATCATTACGACTATGATTTAAACGGATTCAGCACCAATGTGTGGTATTTGTTGAACGATACCATCGCCAATGACACGAATCCTACGGTATATTACAAAAATTTTGAAGTGACAGACGTATTCAATGGTGAAGTGCGTTCGATAAAAGGACAAAAAGCGCATGTGACAGGAAAAATGCAACGCATCGCGATCAACGATGCATACAAAACGGCATACCTTGCAGGTGTCATAAGTGCAAAATTGTTTTTAGAGAAAATCATTACCGAATATGTAGGATCGCAAGTAAAAGGCATGCCCAATTACTATTTTAAATACAACCCGATGACCAATCGGCTGTATGATTACGAATATTTGGAACGAGGAAAAGAGGAATCGTTTCAAAAAATAGAAGAATAACATTTATTTACATAAATAAGCGACAATAGCTCAGTTGGTAGAGTGGAAGCTTCCCAAGCTTCAGGTCGCGGGTTCGAACCCCGTTTGTCGCTCCGCTTTTTGCAACGAAAAAGTTCATCATCAAGAGGAACATAACATGAAATACATAAGTACGGTTACAGCGGTTAATAATGTAAGGTCATCCGGAAAATTTTATGAAGATTTGCTCGGGTTGGAGATCCGCCAAGATTATGGAACCCATATTAGTTTCAGCTGTGGGTTATCGTTGCAACAGGAATTTGCCTGGCTCACGAATCTTCCAAAGAATCAAATACCGAAAAAATCCAATCATTTTGAACTTTATTAGAAAAACTCTTATACGGGTAGAGCATCTTTTTATACAAAGCAAACAGTGTCTTTTTTATTCTACATCCTACTTGCAGAATAAGAAAGAAGCAGTATCGATCATAAAAAAAACACGAAGATAATAAAAAAATAATTATGAATTCCTTGATTTTCGCCACGAATAACGCACACAAACTAGAAGAAGTTCAACACCTGCTTGAAGGAATAATACGCATACAGAGCTTAAAAGAGATGCAGCTGGACAGCGATATACCCGAAACATCTCATACATTGGAGGGAAATGCAGCTCAAAAAGCAGAATGGATCTATGCCCGTACGGGAAAAGATTGTTTTGCCGATGACACGGGATTAGAAGTAGATATCCTTAATGGAGAACCCGGGGTGTATTCGGCTCGGTATGCAGGAGAAGGTTGTTCGTTCGATGACAATATCGATAAACTCCTGAAAGCAATGGAGGGAGCCTCCAATCGAAATGCGCGGTTCCGTACGGTTATTTGTTTGATTGAAAATGGAAAAAAGCATTATTTTGAAGGTGTTGTAAAAGGCGAAATCATCACAGAACGGTATGGAGATAAAGGATTCGGTTATGATCCTGTTTTTATCCCGGAGAACTATGCCGTTACTTTTGCCGAAATGCCTTTAAAAATCAAAAATGAAATCAGTCATCGAAGCATTGCCGTAAAAAAATTAGTTCAATATTTGAGAAATAATAATTAAAAATAATAAAAATGCATGCTTTTTTGTTATATAGAAAAATAAAAATCAAAATAGGCACAAAAATTGTTATTTCGTAAGCACACAAAAGTAAAAAGAACCATGGATATACTAGAGGTACAACCTGTCGAAATTATACAAAGCTATGCAAATACGAATTCTTATATATTAGTTTTGCTAGAGCCTAATAGTAAGCTAAACATACCCATTTTAATAGGAGAACACGAAGCTCAAATCATTATTTTAGCAAAAGAAAAGCTAACCGCCGCGCGTCCTCTTACACACAATTTAATTTGTGAAATATGCAAAGAATTTTCTCTTGAACTACAAAATATCGTCATCGAAAAATTTGTCGAGGGTATTTTTTACTCAACACTCTATATTACGGACGGTATCACTACAAAAAAAATAGATAGCCGAACTTCCGATGCCATCGCATTGGCTCTCTCATTAGGCACTCCTATCTATGTAACGGAAAAAGTACTCAAAGAAACCGGGATCTTGACCCATGCTTTAGCCGGCGAAGAAAATCAAAATATCATTGAAATACCCACCATAGAAGATTTGGAAGTGCAACTGAAGGCATACGAAAGAAATGAAGAGTACGAAAAAGCTGCGGAAATTATGAAACGTATTACCCAAATGCACCAGGAAGAAAGAGAAAAAGACAAGCAATAACATGGATAATCATAGCACACAAAATACAATGGATGAAAGAATTGTAGCATTCAAAGAAAGCGCGGACTATATTCTGCAACACATAACGAAAAAGCCTACCGTTGGCATCGGATTAGGCAGCGGATTAGGAAAGCTGGCAAATACAATCCAAAATGCCGTGACAATTCCCTACCACAGCATTCCAAACTTCAAGGCTTCTACAGCTATAGGGCACAAAGGAAACTTGATCATCGGAACACTAGCAGGGAAAACGGTAATTGCTATGCAAGGAAGGTTTCATTATTACGAAGGATATACCATGTATGATGTTACTTTTCCTATTCGCGTCATGGCTGTTTTGGGGGTAAATACTCTTTTGGTATCGAATGCAGCCGGAGGCGTAAATCCAAATTTCAGAGTAGGTGATTTGATGATCATAAAAGACCATATCAATTTAATGCCGAATCCTCTTATTGGAAAAAATATAGAGGAAATGGGACCTCGTTTTCCCGACATGACGCGTGTTTACGATTTCAACATCCGGCAATCGGCCTATTCGGCAGGCAAAAACTTGAACATTCAGCTAAAAGAAGGCGTATATGTAGCCAGTACAGGCCCCACCTACGAAACACCGGCAGAATATCGTTATTTCACTACCATAGGAGGCGATGCTGTAGGGATGTCTACTGTACCCGAAGTTATTGTCGCCCGCCATTGCGGAATGGCCGTATTCGGAATGTCGGTAATAACCAACGAAGCACATACAATAACCGAGAACATGATAAACGACGGAAACGATGTTATCGTTGCAGCCGATAAAGCGGCTGACAAGATGGCCACGTTATTCACAGAAATCATACGGAACCTTTAACACTTATCGTTATTCATTATGATAGGGCTCATTATGTAAAATGGTGAATGCTCTGTACAATTGCTCTACAAAAAACAAACGAATCATTTGATGCGAAAAAGTCATTTGGGAAAGAGAGAGTTTGTCGTGAGCTTTATTGTGTAATTTAGGGGAAAAACCGAAGGCTCCCCCTATAACAAATGTCAGATTGCGAGTTCCCGCATTCATTTGTTTTTGCAAATATTGAGAATATTCCATCGAAGTATACTCTTTGCCATGCTCGTCAAGTAAAACAATATAATCGCTTTTTTCAAGCTGTTTCAGCAAAAGAGCTGCTTCCCGTTCTTTTATTTCGTCCGGCGAACTATTCTTCAAATCTTTCAGTGCCGGAATCGTTACCATTTCGAAATTGATATAATGTTTCAATCGATTTATATAAACATCAATGCCTTCCTGCAAATATTTACTATCCGTTTTAGCGACCACAATTAACTTAATGTTCATTTTTATATATCGTTTATTCGTTTTTCGCACTGCAACACAATAAAAGGAGCGATGAACCGGCCTCCTATCCCATGATTTATGAGTAGATTGAAAAAATAACAAACGTATTTTTTCAACCCGAACCTGTGTATATTATAAAAACCATTCTTTACAGAAACCTTGTACCCATAATGCTGTACCAATCGTTCATACTCAGCAATAGGTAAAATACGCTCCGTCCAATTTCCGGTACGGGGATCGCATGTATTATAAGCATCTATCGAATCATTAGGAATATGCGATTCTATAGCCGTTTCTATATCTTCGTATATAAGTCCTCGGGTATTTGCAGCCCAATAAGAAATCATTTCATTGCTGAAGTTAGGGTATTTCAATTGTATAAATTGCATGCGCAACGTGTAAAAGTTGGGATTTTCACGGCTTCCTTTTTCATCCGCATGCATCCATTTATGCAATCTATTTTTTACCCACGGATTATAGGGAGTCGATGCCGTCGTAAAAAACATACGAAGCGATGAATTCAACAACATCAAATCCGCAAAATAAGATTCCAAATTATATATATGTTCTATAACATCCATGGCAAACAGCATATTCGGCTTTTCATGATGTTGTTGGCACCATGTTATCAATGTAGTACTATTTCCACATAACACAATGTCGGGACCGTATCCTAAATGCGCTTTCAACACTTCCGCCGTATGTGCCGATTCCGAGTTCATATCAAGATAAATGACCTGCTTAACCCCCATTTTCTTCGCTAACAAGCTGAAAAAACCGTGACCTCCTCCATAATCAACCCAAACTTGTTGTTCTACCTGTTTTTCATCCGGCACAGCCAAATGTATACAATATGCATATATTTCCATATAATAGGATATATTTTTTTTCATCCGATCAATATATCCTTTATTATAATCGCTTATAGGAAGTGAGTCGTAATCGATTTGAGCTAATAAATCAGCCAATTCTTGAGCCGTTTTGTACAAAAAATCACGGGAGTTCATAACAAGGTTGTGTTTACATTTTTTGTTTCAACCATTTCAATACGGAAAATAAACTATTATTGGATTTAGAAATTTGAAAGTAAGGCGTTTGAATAGTCCCATACTGCCGATACGAATGTTCAATACCTTCATCCATGCTACCTTCGAAATCAAACATTTTTGTTTTTTTTGATACATATTTAATAGATTCCCAGAATAATAAAGCAGTAACCCCATTCACATAAAATTGAGGGTTATACGCAGAAAGCAGGGTATGGGCACAATGAGAATCATACACAATAAAACGACAACAGTACATCACGTTATTTTCATCTTTTAATCCGATAATAACACCTTGATTGCGTATTATTGCACAGCTACACACACGGGTTACAAATTTTTCGGAATACAAATCTTTCTGTCCGCGAAAATCCCAATACTGTTTATGATATGCATAAAAATCTTCCGGTGAAATTTCAAATGTAACTTGCAGTTTTTGACTTAGTTTCAATATTTTTTTTTGCCTGGTGTCCCGATCAAAACGGGAAAAAACAGATGCAAGGTCTGATATATCGGGAATACGATACGTATATCGTGTCGTTTGTCGAAAACCGCTCCAATAAAAAGGCAGCCAATTGGTAAATTGAGGTGAAAAATTTTGTTCATAATAAGCCAAACGCAAGCTTTTCAACTGTTTGATGATTTCAACAAGTATTTTTTTTTCGAAACTTAGTTTTTCATTTTCGTCTCTCCAATTCGGGTACCGAAACCATACCCCATTGTATTGTGTCAACTCAGGTTGCAACACATAGCGCATTCCCATTTTTTTTCCTATCAAATAGGGCATGGCGCCTGTAATGATCCCTTCATGTGTTACCAATATGACATCCCATTCTTTTTCCATGCAAACCGTTTCCATCCACCAGTACTGCAAAAACAAAGGTATTGAAGGTTCCTCTGTGCACAAAATTCGATAACGATCTTTATTTGTCATGGATATCATAGATAACATTTCGGGCAACGAATTTGAAAAATTTCAAATTTGTTGCCCGAAATCCTTTTCTTATATTATTTATTGAATAATAATGTCTACTCTATTATTCGCTATACGTCCTTCACGAGTACTGTTATCCCCTATGGGATTTTCGGAGCCCATGGCCTCTATCTCAATCCGATACGGTTCAATATTTTTTTGTATCAACGCTTTTTTAATTTCATTAGCCCGTTGACGAGATATGGCTATATTATACTCATCCGTTCCGCTATCATCAGAATAACCTCTCAACAATACTTCTATGCGCTCATTTTGTTTCAAATAGTCAGCAACTTCTTGTATTAAGGAATTATAGGAATCTACCAATTCTGCTTCATGAGGAAAGAATTTCACACTTTTAAACGTCGGAGCACCTTCGGCAGCACTAGGAAACAAATTTATTTTACGAGACCCGAAATATAATATCAATCCCACATAAATGATATCATCCTTCGTTTGGTGCATTGTAAAATACTCTTTTCCCCACCAATAACGGTAATCGATCTGAGCCACTTTAATTTGTATCTTGTTGCGGAATTCTTCCTTTTTCATCCAATCCACATACGTAGTCAACGCTTCTATCGCTTCATTTTCGGCTCTTTTTGTCAGCTGTATACGACGCGCTTTATCTTCTATCGCAGGATTTATCGCATACACGGCACACATCATCATCGGAGTCCGGCTAATCGTTTGCAAATAATTCATTACAGGAGTAAACGTTCCGAACAAAGGATTGCGCTCCTGCGGCACTGCCGTAAATTGACGATAATCGTAATCGCAATAATAAATTGACTTACCATTAAAAGTAGTGAACTTCCATACCGAATCGTAATCCGTTTTGCGAACTTTATGCTTGCCTTCGATAACCGGAGTCACTTCTTTTCTATTTCCTTGTGCTGTCGCCACCATTGGTAACAACATAACAATCGTTAGTATTGGAATTAACCGTTTCATAGTCTATCTTTTTATAATTGGAATTTCATTAAATCACTGCGGTTCTATTAACGTACCATTTTCACAACAAACAACACGGGCATGAAATTTCTCTATCATGATGTAATCATGTGTAGAAATCAAAACCGTTGTGTTCCATTTTTTGTTGATATCAATAAGCAAACTCATAATTTCTTCAGACGTAATAGGATCCAAATTTCCAGTAGGTTCATCGGCCAAAATCAATTCCGGACGGTTGACTAATGCCCGTGCAATCCCCACTCGTTGCTGTTCGCCCTCGGAAAGGCGGTATACCGGAAACGACGCTTTATCAGCCAATCTTACCGATTCCAAAACTTCCGTAATACGCTCATCAATCTCTTTTTTCTTTTTCCAGCCCGTTGCTCGAAGCACAAAATCCATATTTGAGTACACATCTCTATCCGTAAGTAATCTGAAATTTTGAAATACAATTCCGATTTTACGACGCAACAATGGAATTTTTGCTTTTTTGATACGGGAAACATCGAATCCGCACACAGACACCCGACCTGTTGCTGGCATATCAGCATAGAGGGTCCGAAACAATGATGTTTTCCCTGTGCCGCTCTTTCCTATCAAGTAAACAAACTCACCCTTGTCGACAGTTAAATTAATGTTACTCAACAAAAGTTCATTTTGATGCTGTATTGTAGCGTTCTCTAATATGATTATTTGCTCTGAATCCATCATAAAATTTTTACAAAGATACTACTTTTTCTACAATTGAAAAGAGAAAAAACCGTACATTTTGCTTTATTATCACGTTTTTGAATTTTCATTGACTCCAATCCAAATATAAGCACGAAATAAACAACTGCAGCCAATCGAACTGTTGAAAATTTGAAAGAATGAACATCGATAAAACAACCATCGAACATTTTTCAACCATACAACAAACACATTTCTTTTATTTAAATGATGAAAGACATTAAGCATCAAGGAAATTTATTTACATATTAACATCTTTTTCCGAAAAAATATTACTTATATTTGCAAAGAAAAATAGAATTGGATACCTATACTAAGTACTTGTATAGCAATAAAAAACGATAAGAAAGTAAACAAAAATAATTTTTAAAAGTTTATAGAAATGAAAAAAACGTGTATTGCAATTATGACACTAGGTTTATTTGCAGCTTGTAATCAAGCCCCTAAAACACCGGAATTGACATCAGGGATCGATAAGTCGAACTTGGATACGACAATGAGCCCTGCTGAGGATTTCTATCAATATGCATGCGGTGGATGGATGAAAAAGAATCCATTGACAAATGAATATTCTCGTTACGGTTCTTTCGACCAATTGGCCGAAAATAACCGAGAACAATTGAAATCCTTAATAGAAGAATTAGCATCGGGAAAACATGAAAAAAATTCTATTCCCGATAAAATTGCCACATTGTATAATGTAGGTATGGACAGTGTAACTCTCGAAAAACAAGGATCACAACCTATCGAAGGCATGTTGAAAGACATTGCTGCTTTAAAAAATACGCAAGACTTCCAAAAGGAAATGACATTTTTACACAAAAATGGAATTTACCCATTCTTCGGGCTTTTTGCGGAAGCAGATTACAGTGATAGCAAAATGACGATAGCATGGTTGTGGCAAGCAGGTATCGGCATGGGTGACCGCGATTATTATTTAGAGAATACGGCTCATAACAAAGAATTACGGGCTAAATATGTTGAAATGGTTGCCAATATGTTCGCTCTTTCAGGATATGATAAAATGGTTAACAAACCTGCCGATCAACTTGCTAAAATGGTAATGGACATTGAAACTCGCTTGGCAAAGGCTTCGTACGATAAACAAGCATTACGTGATCCTTACAAAACATTCCATAAATTAACGGTAGCTGAAACGGATGCATTAGGTAAAGAGCTCCAATTTTCAGAGTATTTCAAAGCGATGGGATTGTCTGATTTGAAAAGTTTAAATGTAGCACAACCTGAATTTATTAAAGAATCGAATGCCATTTTAAAAGGTGCCAGTCCTGAGGCAATAAAAGCTTATTATGCATGGAATGTAATCAATTCCGCTTCAGGATATTTAAGTGATGCTTTTATAAAAGAATCATTCAAATTTTATGGTACTGCCATGTCGGGTAAAGAAGAAATTCGCCCCCGATGGAAACGCGTAACTTCAACTATCGACGGAGCTCTTGGAGAAGCTGTTGGACAAATGTATGTTGAAAAATATTTTCCTCCTGCCGCCAAAGAACGTATGTTGACATTGGTAGAAAACTTACAAGCAGCTTTTGCAGAACGTATTAAAGCGGCTACTTGGATGAACGACACCACTAAGGGTAAAGCATTGGAAAAATTAAACACCATATTGGTAAAAGTAGGATATCCTGATAAATGGAGAGATTACAACAGTTTAGAAATCAAAAACGATAGCTATTTTGCAAACGTATTGCGTTCCAACCAATTTGATGTTCAATACATGATCAACAAGATCGATAAACCCACCGACAAAACAGAATGGGGCATGACACCTCAAACAGTGAATGCATATTACAATCCTACTACAAATGAAATTTGTTTCCCTGCAGGCATTTTACAACCTCCTTTCTTTGATATGAAAGCCGACGATGCTGTTAACTACGGTGCTATTGGCGTTGTTATCGGTCACGAAATGACTCACGGCTTTGATGATCAAGGTCGTCAATACGATAAAGATGGAAATTTGAATGACTGGTGGTTAGCTGCCGATGCAGAAAACTTTAAAAAGAACTCTCAAGTTTTGGTAGATTGGTTTAACGGTATTAAAGTTCACGACAATCCCGAAACATATGCTAACGGAACATTTACATTAGGTGAAAATATTGCCGATAACGGTGGTTTGCAAATCGCATATCAAGCTATGCAAAATGCTATTGCAAAAGGACAAGTCAACGGAAATACAATGGATGGATTTACAACCGCTCAACGTTTCTTTATTTCTTATGCCGGCGTATGGGCAGGGAATATTCGCGATAAAGAGATTTTACGTTTAACAACCGTGGATCCTCATTCCTTAGGAAAATGGCGTGTTAATGCTACCTTGCCTCATATTGCGGCTTTTATTCAAGCTTTCGACGTAAAACCGGAACAAAAAATGTACCTGACTCCTGAAAAACAAGCTACTCTTTGGTAGATCATAAATGTATATCAATAAAAAGTTGCGAAATCTTCATTTCGCAACTTTTTTTATTTTCAACCTATTGGCAGCTACAACGGATATATTAAATTTAAATGAGAAAATACTTCCCATAAATCCAAGATCATTTTAAAGCAAGCCTCTTTTAGATAATGTGTAATATTGTCAATTCACATTACAAATCGCTTTATAATTACCTAAAAAGTTCATGATTATTTATACTGAATTTTACATCAGGCTTATTCATAAATTGTATCGTCTTGTCTTTATGATTCTCTTAATTGCTCCATATCATTATTTTATATTGCCCGATAGAAAATCCGTTTTCTAAATGGATCTTCCGTCTAATGTCCCAATAGTAAAATGGATCTGTTTTTAAG
>CAYYUE010000019.1:0-19346 GCA_964474745.1 uncultured Bacteroidaceae bacterium
CTATTCAAGAAAATATTATCATTCATTCCTCTAATATTCCTCATAATTTTTATAAAGCACTGAGTACGGCTCTTACAAAAATATACCAAACATTTGATATGGGAAAAGGTGGATTTATTCGCATGTTTGCCTTACCAATGGATGATACGTCAGATTTTCTTACTCCAATTGGCTGGTCAGCCAAGAAAGGAAAAGAAATTGAATATGTGTCAACATCTGAAAAATATCACATTTCAACCAAGTCGAAAATCGACGCAAGAGAAATATCCGAGGTTATTCAGAATAATGGAGATGATACCTTGAGCAAAGAGAGTATTGACCTTTTATTAAAAGAATATGCTAATCCTTTTATAGGGCAAGAGTATCAAAAAGGAGATATTTTCCGAATAGATCAACCTGTTAAAGATAGTATTTCACTTATTGTTTGGAAAAGATATGGCAAAAATGCCATGAAATCAGATATGGGTGAATCTGTTTATGACATTTATAAAGAGGCGGTTTTGGCATTTTACACTACAGTATTTCAATTCTATGCCTTTATTCGAGGGCAGAAATTTGAATACATGTTAGAAACAACTATTCGGGTTGCCGCACATGAATCTGCGCATTTTATACTACCAGCCTTAAATGTGGTAGAAAACAGGATGTCCCCTTCCCAATACCGCGTTCCATATCATATGGAGAAAAGTTTTGAACATGATAGAGAAAATGTGATGGAGCAACTCCAGCATTTGTATGAAGTGAATAGTCGCCCTTCCATTATTTTTAAGAAAATTATTTTGGATAAATCTCAGGAACAAATTCAACCCTTACTCGTTAAAATGAAAAATATGATGAAAGATAAGGCGGATAATAAATATCAAAATATTATTTATTCCCAAAACGAGAGCTATGTGCAGATTGATTTAGACAAACGCTATTTTAATCATGCTATTTTCAATTTAGTGGACAATGCCATTAAATACGGTTATGATGGGACGAAAATATATATCGAAATGGAGAAGAAAGATCGGGAATTGATTGTGCGCGTGATTGGATATGGATTTGAAATTGAAAAAGGGGATCGCATTTATGGTTTATTCGAACGGGGGTGCGATAATTATGAAATCGAAGGTATGGGCATTGGAATGTTTATTGTTAAAAAAATATGTCTCTCATTTGGTGGCACAATATCTCATAGTAGCGAACTGTTGCACAAATACAATATTCCGGTTTTGGCATGTTATTTGAAAAATAAAAACTCAGACCTCTTAGATGATCTTTTACCAAACCAGCGCAGTGAAGTTAAATCTATTCATATACAGGAAGAAATAATTAACGAAGTTGTATATAATGATTCCTTTGTGCGATTCCCTAATATGCTTGCAGCAAGATTGGAAAAACCAACTTATCGGAATACATTTACCATAACGATTCCTGTATAAACCTTAAATTATTATAATATGCAAAAAAAAGTATTTATTTTAGAAGACGATACCTCAATCGTAAAAATTATTGAAGAAAAATTAGGAGAAGAGTTTTTAATTTACCGTTGCCGTAGTGTGGACGAAGCTATTGGAGAATATAAACAAAGTGTAAAAAATAACATGTTATTCGATTGCTTTATTATTGATTTAGACGTTTCCCCCATCGGGCTCAAAGAAGAAGAAATGAAAGATTTTTTTGCTAGGGCTGGCTATGCCTGGTTAAAAAACTATGTATGGAAAGATTTGAGTGCGGAAGCCTTGATGGCGATGAAGCAAAAGACCATCATTTGCTCGCGCTATGTTAATAATCTCAAAAAAGAACGTCCTGAAAATGAGTGGATAGGGTTGCATTTTGTGGACAAAAAACCAAAATTTGATGATGAGGTAATGAAAGAGATAATGAAAATTTGTCATAATAATTGATATGAAAAATTCTACCGAAAAAACTGTTTTTTGCAAAATATGCAAATGGATATGCTTAATTATTATTGTTTTAACAGTTGCAGTTGGTTTGTGTTTAACTTTCAGAACTCACAACAAAATTGACAAAGTCGAAAAAGTGAGAAACATTATATACCATCATAAAAATGTCATTGATTCATTTTATTTTAATATTCAAAAAGAGAATGACTTACAATGTTTACTAACCGATATTCGTAATGAAGAACATTCTCTTTTAGATGCGAATTCTATAACTTTTTTAATTGCAATAATTGTCGGCATTTTAGCAGCATTGTTGTTAATGAGATTTGAAAAAATGGAATTATTAGAGAAAGAAACAAAAGAATTGTTAAGGCAAAATAAAAGAAGGTTAAAAAACCAAGAATTATATGATTTATTCCTTACTCAAATTGAAAGCATCTTCAATATAGCCATTATGCTTGAGAATAATACTGCCAACCCACAACGATATGCATTGGCATTTAGAATGCGTAAATCTTTTGAAAAAATACTTGGAAATAAAAAATATAGGAGAGAATTATCTTTTTTATCGAAAGATGCCAAAGAGATTCTAATAACCTACATTGAGGATTCAAAAGATGCTTTGGGTAGAGCCAAATCACAGGCACAAAACTTCAGAAATGAAACTTTTGATGAATTTGAAAACCAATTAGATGAAATAATAGATTTAATAAATGATATTTCTGAAGAAAGTTACGATGAAATTGGATAATAAAAATCTACGTAAAGGAAGAGTTACAAAACATTAAAAATAAAACCATGATGAATCCAAAAAATAAAAAAATTAGAATCTTATCGATCGACGGAGGAGGAATACGCGGAATTATTCCGGCCGTGATAGTTGCCGAATTAGAAAAACATATCGGCCAAATAACCGGAGAAAAAGAAAACACCCGCATTGCCGATTATGTGGATTTTTTCGCAGGAACCAGTACGGGAGGTATTTTAACGTGTTTTTACACAGCCCCCTCAACATCATCGTTGCCTGCAAAAGATGCCATCGAACTTTATGAGTCGGAAGGAAAAACGATTTTCAAAAAACATCCATATTCTAAAGTGTTGCATTGGTTATACAATGAGATATATTCCGCCAAAGGGTTGGAAAAATTATTAAAAGAATATTTTCGAGAAGATAAATTATCCGAAACGAAAAAACCTATTTTGATCACCGCTTACGATATTACCCAACGAAAAGCGGTAATATTCAACACATGGAAAGCCAAAGATTTAGATCATCGCAATTTTTTGATTCGCGATATTGCACGCGCCACATCAGCGGCACCTACCTATTTTGAAGTAGCCAAAATACAATCTTCTACAGGCATTGAATCTACATTGATCGACGGTGGCGTTTTTGCCAATGATCCCACGTTATGTGCTTACGTGGAAGCTCCTAAATTTTTTGAAATTGAAAAAGAAAGCCCTCTAAAAATCAACGATATGTACATGGTGTCTATTGGGACCGGTAGAGCAGACCACGTGAAGCGCTACGAATATAACAAGGTAAAAGATGGGGGAGTGCTAGGATGGGCAGCTCCCGTAATCGATATTATGATGTCGGCATCGGCGGAAGTCGTGAACTATCAAATGGAAAAAATTGTGGAAACCGTGAAACCAAAAGATCAAATAAATCAAACGTACATCAAACTTGAACCTGAATTGTGTAATGCCAGTGAACAAATGGATAATGTGAAAGAAGAAAATATACAACGACTTAAAAACGCGGCATTGAACTATGCACGTGACAAATCAGAACTGCTTCGCGAGATCGCCCAAAACTTAGTGGACTTTGGAAAAAATAATTGATTACAAAAAACAAAATTAAAATATGGAAAATAATAGTAAGTACAAAATTACCTTTTAAGAAGCCACCAAACACGATATTTATATTGAACAAGTGGGGCAAAATGAAAAAAGTGTCTTTTTTGAAGAGGAATATAAAAAAGCCACCGATGGCGTACTGCATATTATTCAGAATAGCCACATAAGAGACACCGATGATAATTCAGGTGAAACGAATGAAAATTACAGAAAAAGATATCTGAATTTATTAAACACCCTATCTTGCTAAATGGATTAACTCAACAAGGATTAGAAGGAATCATTAATAGCTATTCAGGCGAAGAAAACAAAATAAAAACTTGTCGGGCTTTTTTTGATTACGACCACGATAAAAGTCAATTTGGAGTACAAACTAATACTTATCAATGTGATCAATCGCATTTTACTTGTAAAAATAATTTGAAAAACGCATTGAAAAAACATTATATTCAATTTAACTAATGATAAAAAACTTATTATCCTATTTTGTGAGAGTATTATAAAACAGATTGTTGCCCATTTATCGACTTTATGATTGATGTAATTGAAAATGCCATGAATCAATATATTAACAATTCCGATGTTTTTAAAGGTGGTTTAAATGAAACAGAAAAAATAGGTAACTGATTTGATTACCGAAAAGCCCTATTTTAGTTTTCAAATAGCACAAAAACAACAAAAGTAGATACTGTCCCAAAAAGTGTGTAAATTTCAAAGATTTGTAATTTTGTAATTGCAATAAAAACGACAAAAGCGATGAAATTTACACAAGCACAAAAGTACACAATTTTAGAAGAACTCATCAAAACAGAATCGGGAATCGAAGAAGTTTTGAAAATGAGTTTAGAGATTTTAATGAAATCGGAGCGTGAAGCACACAATCGTTCGGATCAAGATCAGAGCAATGGCTATCGTTTTCGCAAGACTTATGGTCAGGGTCGATTGTTAGAATTACAGATACCGAGAACCCGTAACGGCAATTTTTACCCCTTGATTTTAGGGTTGTTACGTAATCAGGAAGCGGAGGCGAAAGAGATTGCCTTTAAGCTTTACGGCGCAGGTGGGCGAATTGTTTGGCGATATTTACGGACAAAATTATAGTACAAGCCAAATTAGTCGGATGTTTGACTATGCCCGCGAAGAGGTTGATTTTTGGTTAAAAAGGAAGTTAGATGTTTATTATCCAATTGTTTATATTGATGCGACCTTCCTATCGACCCGCCGCATTGATAGCGTTAGTAAGGAAGCCTATTTTACAATTTTGGGCGTAAAAAGTGATTTGACGCGCGAGGTTTTGGCAGTGGTAAACAATCCAACCGAAGGTTCATCGTTTTGGAATGATATTTTCAAAGATTTGAAAAACAGAGGTGTGCAAACCATAGATTTAGTGGTAAGCGATGGTTTGCAAGGCATCGAAACGGTGATACAGCAGCATTTTAAGATGGCGGACATTCAACTCTGTACGGTTCATCTGCAGCGTGAATGTCAGAAATATGCCAAGCCCAAACACAAGACAGAAATGGCAGAAGATTTACGCACTGTTTTCTGTTGTGATGACAAAAATGACACCAAAGAAGCAGGCAGCATTCGTTGGAAATCATTCTGTTTAAAATGGAAAGATTTATACCCTGTGTTTGAACGAAAAGCAAAAAATGAACGCTATGAATATTATTTTACGTACTTAAATTACGATTATCGGATGCGCAATTTGATTTATAGTACCAATTGGATTGAGCGCTTAAATCGGGATTACAAACGCACCACAAAAATGCGCGGTGCATTACCCACTGTTGATGCAACGCTCTTGTTATTAGGACATGTAGCGATGACACGGAAGTATTATCAATATAAAATAACCGCATTAAAATACGAAAACACGAAGTTCAGATGGGACGAATGACGGCAAACTTTGGCACTCCGCTTCGGCTACGCCTTCGCTTCGTGCCAAATTTTAATTACAAATTGAAAAATAATAACACAAAATGATTAACTTCGCAATACAAAATGAACATAGAATTTACACACTTTTTGGGATACTACCCAAAAGTAAGTTCGTTCTATTGAAAACAATATCAAATAGTTAAAAAGGTATGGGTAACAAAGAAACAGGGTATTCGGAAATTTCAAAATAACTCTCAAAAAATATAGACAATGCACTTTAAGTAGTCTTTACAAAATATTCTTTTTCAGTTTTAATACGTTGCTAACTCATAAAATGGGGATATATGTCCATAAGTGCGGGTTTTCTGTACTTAATCTGGCTATCCATGTCCAACTCACTCCTTCACACAAACACCCCGCCAAACCTTTACTACTCGTTTGCTTTCAAATCTCCCTCGTTTTTATTTACATTTCATTTTATACCGCACGATGGTTTCGATATCGTGTTGGAGAGAGGGGGCAGAGGCCGTTTCTACCGAAATGATGAGCGGTAGTAGTTTTCCCACCGGCTTGTGTTGTTTGAAATCGGTGATGATTTCCAGGGCAACATCTGAACTTTCAATGTCGAAACGGTGCCGTTCCATAAAATAAAACGACAACTTGAAGCAATGTTCCCAGATGGAAAGCCAGCAAACGGTTTTCTTTTTGTATTGCACTTTACAAAGCCACGATTTGCCGTCGTTGTAGTAATGCCAGTCGGTTACTAAATTTTGCTGTTCGAAGAATGCAAGCAGTTTGGTGTAATTTTCAAAATTTTGTCCCATAACCGATTGTAGAACATCGGAGGTTGGAAACGGTTCGGGGTTATTCAGTATCGGTTTCATTTGTATCTGTTTAACGTTTTGCATCGCACGCCATTGAATTTGTAACAGCTCGTTTCAGCGTACTCTTTGCGAGAATACCATGAAACGGCCTGATGATAGTAAAATAAATGCGTCCAAGGGTATTTTTAAGATGAACGACAGTGTTTAATAAAACTTTATCATCTCTAATTTGTATTGATATATAAGCATTTAGATGTTTTTCCGACAACTCAATCACTGTTTCATTTTCGGATTTAGCGATAACTGTCATGGTATTACACTGACCACCCGAGCGGATAGCCTTAGAAAAATCCTCCGTTGTCCCTTCTTCAGATTTCAAGCCAAAGGGGCGAACTAACCAATGCCTCAAACGCATTAGCTTGTCAACCCAATACGGCATTTGAGTCCAAAATTGTATTTGGATATCATCTGCGGAAAGAATTTCGGCGTTGGAAACATTAACGGCATAAGTATCTGCAAAAAAAGCAGGTAGCTGTTTACTGATTAAACTGTTTTCCGGAAATATGTGTTTATATGCTTTCATTATTTTGTTAAAAATTCCATCAGTATATTGTTAAAAGGCTCTGCATTGTCCATATTTGCGCAATGACCGGCATTTTTTATTATGAACATTTCGTTGTTTGGGTCTTCTTCGTGCCATTGTTTTGCCATTTTTAGCGCCAATGGGTTGTCTTTTTCCCCCGACACAATAAGTAACGGGTAATTCCTTTCGATATTACGATTGGCTATCAACTTGTCTGTATCTGACATAACGGTGAATGATTTTCGGGTAAAATGTTTGGTGCTTTCATAAAAACGAATTTGTTCCGATTCGTTTATTGCAGATACTTTTGCTGTATATCTCCGAAAAGCGTCCATCGAAAAAATGACTTTAAATACCCATTTGACCATTTCATTACGTTGTGATTTCGCAACTTCTGTCTGCTCTTTGTTGATGTTATACCCTCCAACTGCCGTTAAAGATAGAACTTTTTCAGGATATTTTACGGCAAAGTATTGCGCAAGCAACGAACCTAAGGAAACGCCTACAATATGTACTTTTTCTACATTTTCCAATTTCAAAATTTCGATTAAATGTTCGGTTGTTGAACTTATTTTGTCTTTTGATTTTCCTGTGCCAGTCAATCCGTGTCCTAACATATCGATCGTGATCATCTGGTAGTTCGGCGAAAAATAATCAATCTGCCTGTCAAAACAGGTATGATCGCCAAATGCAGGATGTAGAAAAATAATGGTTTCTCCATTTTTGTTTCCACTTACGAAATAGTGTATCGTATTTCCGTTACTTTCAACGGTTTTATGGTCAACTCTATGTTCTGTTTGAAAATTCATTTTCTTATTGGTTTTTAGTTCTTTAATTTGGTTGTCGTAGTTGTAATTTCCAATTGCGTAATATGCTTTCAGCACGCCCAAAAGGGTTACAATTATACACAAAGTGATGCATAGCTTCTTCTTTCCTTTTTTCATTTTCTACTTATCTCATTTTGAGCTATTATTTTACTTCTTTTCTTTATTTTCTCAATTCCAAACCCTAATAATCCCCCTAAAATAAGCGTCATTATAGAAATTGGGATTAGTGAAAATGGTTCTTGCCATGCGATTAAAATTGCACAAGGGCAAAGCACTAAAAATGCAACTAAAAGTCCTTTTAGAATCGGGTTTATCTTAATTTCCACAACAGAAATAAAGAACCCAACGATCGCCCACAGCGAAAAAGCCGAGAGGTTGGCATCCCAAGTTAATTTTTGTAATATCATTGGAATAACATCTATTATTCCAGCAAGGAGACCCCCTAAAATTCCGATTTTTATTCGTTTCATGGTATTGAATTCGTTTTCGTTTTTTTTTGTCGTTATTTCTATATTTTTCATGGCTTCTAAATTGTCGAAACTGTATTCCTCTTTTGATTTTAATGTTTTCATGTTGCTATATTGTTCCGAATTTGTATGGACAGATGCTTCGGCATTTCCAGCATTGTAATTCAAGTATTCCTTTAACTGTTACATAGCACTTTTTTCGGCAATCATTCTGATTAAAGTTGTGTTGTTCGGATAGTGCTCCCGAAGGGCAATTATCGACACACAAACCGCAGTCGTTACAAACTTCGTACTTAGCAATAGGATCGGGGTCGAGTTCGAGTGATGTAACAACGGCTGTAAACCACAATAGATTACCGTATCGCTCATTAGTCAAGAGATAATTACGAGCAATCACCCCAAGTCCGGCAAGTTCGGCGGCGTGTTTTATCGAAATTCGACCTCGAAAACGTCCTTCTACAGACTTGCCACTGAGCGAAGTAATATATACTGCTTTATGTTTTAGCTTTTTTAATTCTGCAGCTACATTTTTTGCCGCTTCGTCCATCTGTGCAACAGCTGTATTGCGAATGTCGGTATATGTTTTAATATCCTGCTCTAATGTATTCCTCGGTAAGATTGTCGCCAACACGATAACTGATTTAGCGGTTGAAAGAACGTCCGTAGGATGATGTCCTGATGGGGCGTTGACAAACCTATCAGCCGATGCAATACCAACCAAATCTGCACCATAAAAACAACCTAATTCTTTAATATTCATTTTTTCCCTATTTTGTTCTTTTCATTTTTTACATCTGATAATTCTGATTGAGCAAATTTTCTCTGATTAAATCAGGTTTATCATGCCAAATTTGTTTCATCAGAATTCTATTGTTTTTTTTCATTTTTTCAATCGCAAACCTCGACAATTCGCCTAAAATTCCTATTTGTATGCGTTTCATACTATTTTAACTTTTGTTCTATTTTGTTTTTTCAATTTTATGATCAACCCCAACCCCGTTATTATTTGCAGCAAGCCAAAAATGAAATAGAGGATAATAAGAACCGCAATATCTCCGAAAACATAGTATTCAAAGGAAGTCCAACTCATCAAAATGGCACCGCAAATCACACTGCTGAGTGGTGCCCAATGATTTTTACGGTGAATTAAGAAAGCGGAAATCCAGTTGGTTATGCCATTTACTAAAAGCAACATCATTCCCGATATGATAAAATTATCGAACAAACAACGAAACTTCGGTAATCCTTCCCGTAATAAAGGTAACATTGGTTCCATGCCCCATATTTTGCCGCCGGGATCAATAAACATCATCAAGGCTCCTACTACGGCGCCGATGCCGATAAAGTATGCCCAAAAGAGCAATAGTTTTCGTAGAATTTTTGTTTTCAATGAAATTGATTTATAATTTTTACATTAGAAAGATTTTTGTATCACACATATTTTCTTGATTTTACTACCAAATGGGATTAAATTCGGTCCTCATTCCGTCATCTGTGGAATAATTACCTAAAGATCCTTCTTTGGACTGTATAACCATATAAATCATCAGCTCATCGGAGGCATTTTTCAAGCCTCTGCTTGGTATGGGTGCTACGCGAATCACGGAACCTTCTTGTATGGGGAAACAATCGTTGTCCACTTGGAAAACACCGTTCCCTTTGAGAATAATATAGGTTTCTTCATTGTCGGTATGCTTATGAAAATAGGGCACGGCAGTGTTTGCAGGCACGGTATTAAATGAAATTTCTGTTCCGGTAGCTCCGGTTACATCTTTTAAAAATACTTTTCCCCATATCTCTGTTTTAAGCTTTGGGTGAATCAGAGAATAATCTTTTATTGTATCCAATGAACCCATATTTACGGCGGTATAACCGTTTCCTTTTGTGATTATTTCCATTTCTTTCCTTTTATTGTTTTTTATGATTAAATTTTACGTAAATTCTTTTATATCTTTGTTCAAAAACACCTATTCGACTTTCATTTTATTTATCTACATCGTTTATTATTTTGCTCATCCAAAAATTGGTCAGGCTGAGTTGATTTGCTTTTCGTTTTTGCTCTTTGTCGACGGTATAACTTCGTTTTTCAAAGAACGGACGCGCAGTCAGACTGACTTCCGATGTAATTTGTACAATTTCGTTTTCTTTGGCGTATTGTTCTATATGGTTTAAAAGCAAAGCGGCAATACCTTGTCTTTGAAAGTCTTTATGCACAAACATCGAATGCAGATAACCTTGCGGCGTAATGGACGAGAATCCGACGATTTGGGAGCGTTTATCTTGTGCTACAATAAAATAGTGCGTCTTTATCATCTCTTCCAATTTGGCGGTATCGTTTCCGCACGATGCCCAATCTTCAACCTCCTCCTGCGAGTAATTACGCCTGTTTACGGTTAAAACGGTGTTTTGAAAGAGTTTTTTCAGCTCGGATATATCGTTGACATCTGCCAACCGAATGGAAAAAGGAGATAGATGCATTTTTAATATGGGAAACGGATGGCCTTGTTCGTCGTATTCCGTACGGTCGAATACTTCAAATCCCATACGGCGATAAAATGCAGTGGCATCCGGATTCTGCTCGTTTACATCAACGCAATTTACGCCGTACTGTTTTATAGCGGATGTTACGAGTTTTTTGCCGATACCTTTACCGAAAAAGAGAGGGGAAACAAAAAGCATTTCCAATTTATTGTTTTTGATACCTATAAAAGCGATGGGGGTTTCGTTATCGTAAACAACGATTAAAGTTTCGATATGGGAGAGTGCCGCCTTCACAAACGGAAGTAGTTTTTGAATATGCTCTTCTGTCAGAAAGCGATGGCTTGCCCGCACCGACGCCTCCCATAGCAAGATTAATGTGCTGAGTAGCGTTGATGTTCTTTGTGGGTTGGTTACGATCATGGTGTTTCGTATTTTAAATAAATCATATCTTTAAATATTATGTACTCCGTGTTCTCTGTACGAGGTTCTTTTCTCTCACAGAGGCACCAAGGCACAGAGATTTTTGTTTATCATTTTTTCACTCCGTGTTCTGCATGTCTTTGTGAAATACTTTTTTCTCCCAGAAACATAAATGAAGCTTTATAAATATCCATTTATTGTTCTTGTAATTCCATTTTTCAGTAAGTGTTCTCCAAAATTGATTAAATATCCCAGCTTTAATCCTGTTAATTTTAAATAGGTTAATAATTGTTTTTTATGCGAGGGATGCAACAGCTCTACTGATTTTAATTCAACAATTACTTTATTTTCAACGATCAAATCTGCTCTAAATCCTTCTTCAAAATGTAATCCTTCAAATTCAATTGGGATGCCGACTTGACGTTCTACCTTAAGTCCTTTTTCTTGAAGTTGTTTGGTTAAAATGGCTTCATATACGGACTCTAATAAACCCGGACCAAGCGATTGGTGTAAGTGAATTGCCGTATCCACAATAATTGTTCCGATTTCGTTTTCTTTCATGTTTTTATTTTTCTTTCTCACAGAGGCACTAAGGCACAGAGATTTTGTTTTAATTATCATTTTTTCTCCGTGTTCTCCGTGCCTCCGTGAGGGATATTTTTCTTTCTCACAGAGTCACTAAGTCACAGAGATTTTGTTTATCATTTTTTTCTCCATGCACTCCGTGTCTTTGTGTGGGATATTTTTCTTTCTCCCAGAGTCACCAAGTTACAGAGATTTTGTTAATTTATTATTATTCCTCCGTGCTCTCCGTGCCTCCGTGAGGGATATTTTTCTTTCTCACAGAGGCACTAAGGCACAGAGTTTTTTGTTTATCATTTTTTTCTCCGTGTTCTCCGTGAGGGATATTTTTTCTATACAACAAAAAATTAACGATTATTTACAGATGTTATTGCCAATGTATCGTCTTGTTTTTCTTTTATATTGTAAATATGGCTCTCCGAATGTGACTGTTAGATATTTTTCTTCTTGTTTTATTTGTAAATGCAACATGATTATAGCCCAAACGGTAAATAACAACAATATGACATTAAAAAACATGAATAAGATGCCCAAATAAACCAGATCGAATGCTAAAAAAGAAGGATTTCGACTTATTTTGAAAATACCTGTTGTCACCAAATCTGTTTTATCATGCTGTGGGATTCCCGCCCGCCAACTGTCTCGCATGGTGTAAACGGAAATGCCGAAAATAATAACGCCGATACTACTTAAAACAGCCCCTGTTACCCGAAAAGGTATGTATAACAGGGTTGTCCCGTGAAAAATACTTAGTATTTCTACGATGACAATACTGTACGTGGCAATTTTCATCACCCACTCTGTTCTTAAAAGGTTTTTGGGTTTTTCCCCTTTTGCCATTTGGTCTGTTTGGATTCCTTTTCTCTTTTGCAGTAACATTTTACCGATATAAATAAGATAAAACACAACTAATGAGGTCATGGCTGTGAATTGAAAAAATGTATTATTTATATCTGTCATAATGTATTATTTTATATTTATCTTAAAGTTTCGTGAGTGATTTGTTTCTTACAACACTTTTTTCATTTCGAACTGCATTCCTCTTAATTCCAAATTCTTAGCTTTTAAAAAATGGGTAATCGAATCACAGGTAATATCGGTATTAATTACTTTTAAAGCATTATTCTTATTCTGTTTAAATAATTCTTTGAGTAAATTTGCTCCGATTCCTTTTCTTCGATAAGCGGACATAACGGCGATTTGGGTAAGATCGCCCGAAACAGGTTCAAAAATAGCGCATCCTACTAATTTATCGCCAACAAAGGCACCCAGATAGATGAAATCTTCAGCACATCGTTGTATGGATTCGAAACTGTTTTGCCAAGAAGGATAAAAATCCCAAAATGTCGAAACCGATTGACAAGCACCTAATGTTATATTTTTGATTTCAGAAACCATATCCGAAGATTTGGTTTTGGTGTGAATGGCATTGTTTTGTTGCTCGAAATAATGAAACTCGCGCGTAACTTCAAAGCCGAGATTGCGATAAACCGAAACGGCTTTAGTATTGTGTTGCAGTACTTCTAACAGATATTGGGTGATGCCGGCTTCTTTCAAATAAGGGATAGAATGCTCGAAAATTTTGGTTGCTAAACCTTGTCCCCGATATTCTTTGCAAGTTCCGGTTCCTGTGTCGTAAGCGGTTGAAATGTCATTGAAAACTCCGATTCCGTTTAGCGTAAAAGATACGATTTCCTCGTTTTCAAAAGCGGCAAAAGAGAGTTCCGACATAAAACCCCGCCTTTTGAGCATGATCTGCAATTGCTCGGCATTGAGTTGAAGTTCGTAATCGGCAAAAGCCCTATTGAAAGCTTTAAAAATCGTGTCAAAATGGACGTTTGTTAATGATTTGATTTGCATAATATTTATGGTGTTTATATTTTTAATTTTTATTCAAATAGTCGTAATTGCTCTTCTTTTTTTGTTTTTAGGGGCAATCGATAATTATTAAACAATTGATATTCTTGTCGTAGTTTTTTAATTTTATCCAAAATTTCTTGTCTGTATTCAGAATTTAGACCACTGTACGGGTAGAGTGTTTTATACATTGGCAATAATTCTGGAAAATGTTGTGATAAAAACGAGAAAAAATGTTGTTTGGTGTTGCCTCGCAAATGTAAAGTCCAAGCGTGCATAAAATCAACTTCTAACTCTTTTGCTATTTTAAAAATTTCGTTTAAATTATCGTCATTATCAGAAATAAAGGGTATAATAGGCATGAGTAAAATACCTGTATGACAGCCGATTTCTTTTAATTGTTTCAACATTTGCAACCGTTCCAATGTTGGGGCGGCGTTAGGTTCAATAAGTTTTCGATAATTTTCGTTCAACGTACAAACCGACACTGCAATTGAAACGTCTGTAACTTTTGCCAAACGTTCAAAATATTCAATATCACGTAGTAATAACGTTGATTTGGTGGCAAAAGCCAACGGATTTTTATGTTTGATAAATACCTCCAAAACCTCGGGCATAATCTGCCGTTCTATTTCGGCAGGTTGATACGCATCGGAAACGCCTGCAATGCAAACAGGTATTTTTTCCCATTTCTTTTTGGCAAATTCTTTATTTAAGACTTCTGCCGCATTGGTTTTTACAAAAACATCACCAAAAAAATCGGCTTCCAAATACTTGTGCGAATATTGGGCAAAACAATACACACATCCATGTTCACAACCTCGATAAATATTCGCATCCCAATTCGTTGAAAAGGTTCTCTCGTGGTAATGCAACATGGTTTTAGCCGTAATTTCGCGTAACATTTTTATAAATTATTTTATTCTTGATTTTTTGAAAATCCTTGATTAATTATTTTTTCAACTTCTCGTTCTCCCATTTTTTGATCAAGCCCACCGTTGTAAATCCGATCTGCACGAATTTACATACGCTAAAACATTCGCTGAGGTTGACTTTTTTACCACACTTCCTGCATTGATAAAAGTTTTAATATCTTTTTTTATTATCAAGTTAAGTTGTTTAAATTAAATATCTTACATCTGATTTAGGTGAAAATACCGAAAAGTTGAACACCTGCTTGCAAGTTATAACAGTCGCAAAGTCCGCACACGTTTACAGGTATATAAATTTAATCTTCTGCTCGGCTGTTTTGCCCGATTCCACAGTGAAGCTTGCTACCTTGAAGGATGGTTTACTCATCTTCCCTTTGGCATTATTTGAGAATCCGAAGCCTTCTGTAGGCATACCTATAAAGTTAGTGGTCAGTTTCTTGTTACTGTCTTCATCGTGCAGAATAGTTGCAGCATAGATGCCCGCAGGAATGTTTTCAAACATACAGTTGCGTTCGCCATTCTCAATATTAATCACAGCTACTTTGTAGAATTTATCCGTTTTGGATTCAAACATTTCTGCGCTGTTCTGCAATGTTACATAGACTAGACCTTTAGTGTTCTTCAATCCCTCTACTGTTACGGATATTTTACCTTGAGCCATAGCCCCGGCGGTTGCACACATCGCAAATAGAGCTATAAATAGTGTTTTGTTCATCATTGTTTTGATATGTTTTTATTAAATTTATAAATAAGATTCAATTATTTTCTTTTTTTCACTGTCCATTCTATATTTTTTAGGGTTTCAAATCGTACAAGCCTTATTAACCTTATTTAAAATCCTAATCCAAATAATAAGGTCAATAAGGTTTTGGGAATGAGTAGAACATCAAATTTTCTACGAAGGTTAATAAGGTTTTCGAGTCTAATATGAAACAGCATTTTTTATAAATATAATACGATCCGTTGCGACCTCATGCGTCCCTAAGAATCCATTTTTACCACGAGGTGTATTCATAAAATTCTAGAATAACGGTTTGTAAATCATTTTTTTCAAATCATAACCTTTTTTATCTACTTGAAACCCCGCATAAGTGGGCAAAAGCGCTTTTTGGGGACAGTTGTAAATACATCCTAAACACATATCACATTCATTTTTAAAGTTTGGTTTTTGATTTTCCATGACAATATTGGATGAACAACAATTTTCGGCACAAAGTCCGCAACCGTTGCATGATTCCAACACTCGAATTCCATTGCCAAACTTAGGGGTAGTTTTTTTCTCCATTTCTCCAAGTGCCGAGATTAGGTAATCAATCCAATAAATTATTTTTTTCTGTTTTGTTTGGGATAAAATAGCCTCTGAAATGTCGTTAATTTTGAAAGGTAGTTTTGATAATATTTTTGTATATTTTTCTTTTTTAGGTACTTTCATCCAATTATTAGGCATTCTAATCATCTCTTCAAAAATAATATTAAAATGATTCTTTTTTAATAGAGAAACCGTTTTTACCCTGCATGCCGAATTGGTTATAATATCTCCGCCCCCTGAAATCGAAATAACCGAAGTTTTCGTTTTGTTCCCTTGCAAATGTTTCACCCATTCATAAATCGGCTTAGGTGCATTGAAAGAATGTACCGGAAAAATAAGAATATAATAATCAGCAATAATTTCTTTCAAATCATGAATATTTGCTCTTTTAATTCTGTTTATTTCAACATTAATACCTTTAAGCACAAATTTTTTTGTTAATTCTTCGACTATGAATTGGCATCCGCCGGTTCCTGTATAATAATCAATACGTATAGATTTCATGTGGTTTTTATTTACTATCCAAGATATTAATAATATGAATAATACATAAAGTAATAAAAAAATATTTTTTTTGCAAAAGTACTCTTTTTTTTGTGATTTCTGTGTTCTCGTGAGCGGTGAATTTTATTGTTTCTTTATGGTGAAAATGTGTTGGCAGTTGTTGAAATCGTAGTCAATTTTCAGATTACAGTTACGGCAGATGCTTTCGGTTATCGGCAAACCCAAACCTGAGGAACTTTCTTTATTGCCGACCGTATAGAAACGCTTAAAAATAAGGTTTTTATCTAATGAGATAGTGCCTGTATTTTTAAAAATAAGTTTTTCAGAATAGATTTCTATCCTTATTTGTCCGTTTTCGGCAGTATGAATAAATGCATTTTTAAGCAGGTTTGAAATCAATGAATTACTAAGTGTTTCATTGATCGAAAATTGAAAAAGTCTGTTTTGTTCTATTTCAAAATGTATTTTTTTGTGAGTATAAATTTCTTGAATATCAGCGGATATGCTTGATATTAGATCATTAAAGAGAATGAGTTCGTTTTCTATAAATTGTCTGTTTTCTATTTTGGAAAGGAAAAGCAAGGTTTTGTTCAATTTGATAATTTTGTCGATTTCCCGGTGAATTTTTGCAATTTCCAACGCATCTATTTCGGTTCGATTTTCGTTTTCAAGCAACATTTCGAGGCGGTTTTTACAAATGGCAAGCGGGGTTTGGAGTTCATGAGAGGCATTGCTGATAAATTGTTTTTGTTGCTCAAAAATGGCTTCGTTGCGACGCACTTTATTACTCATTGCCTCGTAAAGCAGTTTAAATTCGGTAATATGGCTTTCTGTTTCAGGAATTTGAGTGTCTTGTCTGCCTATGGTGTAGTTTTTCAACCATTTCAATAACGAATAGAGCGGTTTCATCTCTCGACGAAAAACAAAATAATTAACGAATAATAATACAATCAATAAAATAGCAATTAAAATTCCGATTGCGGAGAGGATTGAAAGCTGCAATTCCTGTGTTTCTATGGTGGGTACACTCACTTTGAGTAAATAAAATCGTCCTTCGGCATCGCCAAAAATAGTTTGGTAAGTTCGAGCAGGTTCGGTTTCTGTTTTTTCCGGAATGTAAATTTCTTCTTCAAAAAAGCGTGCATGCGGCAATTTTTGAGCTTCTTCCTGTGAAATTTCGCGCAAAACATAACTGTTGTTGCTCACTATTTTTTGTGGCGGAATGTCGCTGCCTGCATTGTGCAAGGTGATGATCTGGTGTGCGAAGATTTGCAAATAATCATCGGTTTCGTCGCGCACCTCGTCCATAATTACAAAATAAAACACAACCGCCCAAACGCTCATTATGATGGCAAAGCAGACCAGAATTTGAGAGAATATTTTCGTGCTTAATTTCATCGTTCCACGAGTTTATATCCTATTCCGTAAACTGCTTTAATTTCGACAGTGGCACCGACTTGTTGTAATTTTTTACGCAAGTTTTTGATTTGCGAATAGATAAAATCAAAACTGCTATTTTGATCAATATTGTCGCCCCACACGGCTTCGGCAATGATGGGACGGTTGATAAAGAAGTGTAAAATGTCAAATTCCTTACGGTTGAGCTCAATTAGTTTTTCGTTTATAAACGCTTGAAAATGATCCGGATGCAGTTTTATATTTCCAAAAACAATATGATTTTGCCCGTTATGGTTTCACCTGACAACACTGCGTATTCTGGCACTTAATTCGGCTAAATGAAAGGGTTTGGGAAGATAGTCGTCTGCACCGATATTGAGTCCTAAAATTTTATCGTCCAACGAATCTTTCGCAGAGATAATGATGATATTTTCCTGCAAATTTTCCGCTTTTATCTGTTTTAATAGTTCCAAACCGCTACCGCCGGGTAACATTACGTCAAGCAACACACAATCGTATTTATAGATCGCCGTTTTCATACTGGCCGAATTAAAATCGGCGGCAGTTTCCACAACATATCGCTCTTTTTCAAACGATTGTTGAATTACCTCGCACAACGAACGATCGTCTTCTACGATTAGAATTTTCATTTTGTTACTCTCTGAAATTAAAATGCAAAATTACACAAAATTTAATATTATTGTGTAATTTTGCAAATAATTTTCTGATTAACAATTGTTTAATCGTCAATCTCACGGATATTTCCTTTGGAGCCAAAATCCAAATCCAACCCGTTTGATAAATCTACGTCGTAGCCAAACGGTTCGCGATTGACGGAGACAATTTGTGCATTCGGAAAATATTCCGATACATAAGTGAGAATTGCGGCGGGCAACAAGTTGATAACACTTTGCGGCAAGACTTGAGTTTTTCCGTCAACCTCCTCCCACTCGCCTTTACGTGTAAAACTAACCTCGAAGCCGTTATCCAACAACACATCATAGTCATCGTGTTCTTTCGTAATAAGTGTAATTTTCACCTCCGAAAAGTGAGTTGACAGGAACTCCTGACTATTTTTCGGCAATTCTTTTTGCGAAATCATTTTGTCCCTTTCACAGGCAGTACAAAAAACTGCATTCAACATTGCCGCAGCAATGAACATAAAAAATTGTTTTTTCATATCTAAGTAATATTAAATGTTTAACACTGCAAAATTACCACGTGATTCTGGAAAGATTTGGGAAAAATAAAACAGTATGGGATTTTTCTGCAAAATTATTTTTTTTGATCATTTCGTATCTGGAACGTAATTGAAAATACCTGTTTTAGGGGTAGGATTTTTGATGGTATTTTACGAAATAGGTATATTTACTCCGTGCAAATCAATCAATTTCTTTTTTGTAGATGAGAAGTTCTTTTGTGATATCTAATTCTCATTTTTAACACTTTCAATCAAAGCATTGTATTGTTCTTCGTCTTTTTCTCCTTATATTTTATGTAATATTAATTTTTGTCTTTTTTGTGTTTAATCA
>CAYYUE010000020.1:0-18884 GCA_964474745.1 uncultured Bacteroidaceae bacterium
CTAGGACCCCATGATTAACAGTCATGTGCTCTAACCAACTGAGCTACTGAGGAATGCTTATTCTTTCTTTATACCCTCTCTTTGTGGAAAAGTGGTGCAAAAGTACACATTTTTGTTGAATCTGCAAAATTTGCAACTATTAATTTTATGTTTTATGCCGATATCTTATGTAAAATGTTGATTCGTATGGAATTAATAATGCAACAATGGATACGCTTTTTTATTTTCAGGAGATGGAATTGCAATATGGAAGGCATTTTTGGCGAAAACGGCCACACGGAGAAAAAAAATATCAAAGTATTTTCTATCGAATCTGGGATTCGTTTTCGGTATGAGGGGCTCTCCGAAAGAGCCTGCAGGCAGAAAGGAACATTGTTATGCAGGATAGATAAAGCAGGTGTCGGGAAAATCTTCTCTTGAAATAACTGCGGACGGGGAAAATATTCCATATAGGGCAGATCCGCTTCCGCTCATAGATGCATACAAAGCTCCCTGTTGATACAATGTTTGCTTTATACGTTCCAGAACCGGGTATTTGCCGAATAGGGTTTTTTCGAAATCGTTGACAACCGTATGCTTCCATGTTTCGATGGGTTTTTGTAATGCATGCTGTAAATTGAAATTCGGTTTTGAAGGGACAATACCGGCATAGGCTTCGGCAGTGCTTATACAGATATCGGGCTTTACCACCACGATACGGTACCGGTCTAAAGAGAGCTCCATCGGGACAAATACGTCGCCGCGCTGGTGTGCATAAACAGGTTTGTTTTCAATAAAAACAGCGCAGTCCGCACCTAGTTTTCGAGCGTAGTCTTGCAGTTGTTCCCTCTGCAAGTGCAATGCAAACAGCCCGTTGAGCATTTGAAGTGTACAAGCCGCATCCGAAGATCCTCCTCCCAGCCCAGCCCCAAAAGGAATGTTTTTTTCCAATCGCATACGGACGTTTCCCATATGCGGAAAATCCGATTTGAGCATTCGATAGGCTTTTACACATAAATTATCGTCAGGATTCCCTCCGATTTCAATTCCGGATTGAGAAAACGAACAAGTGTCGGAGGCTTCTATTTCCAGCGTATCACAAAGGGGTATCGGGTAAAATACCGTTTCGATATTATGATAGCCGTCGGGGCGTTTTTCCACAATGTGTAAACCAATGTTGATTTTGCAGTTGGGCGTTGTAATCATATGCCAGAATTCTGTATACTTTATGTAAAATAACGTATCGCCCCCCGCAAAAGTACATTCTGGTACATTATTCCCCATGATTTTTCAATCATAGCTTTCGACCGATGGCCTTGCGGAGGAGAGAACACACACACCCGGAAGAAGAAAAACATCCCGATATACCCCTTCGTTTCTCTGTTTTCATGTATTCTTCCCCCGCTATATCTGCAATGGTTGTTCAGTTTTTTATGAAGAGGTACGTAATCCTTGTTTACCCTTGCCGCCAAGTTGGTGACGGAGTAAATACGGACTTTCTGCATTGTATATGGGTAAGGTATCAGGCAATGTTTGCCGAAACCTTACCCATATGAAAAAAAACCGCATGCGTATGTGCTATCGGCACATACGCATGCGGTTCTTTCACAAGTTCCCATCTGCTCGTTAGCAAGCCCCCATCTGCTCATCAGCAAGTCCCCATCTGCTCATCAGCAAGCCCCCATCTGCTCGTTAGCAAGCCCCCATCTGTTCATCAGCAAGTCCCCATCTGCTCATCAGCAAGTCCCCATCTGTTCATCAGCAAGTCCCCATCTGCTCATCAGCAAGTCCCCATCTGCTCGTCAGCAAGTCCCCATCTGCTCATCCACAAGTCCCCATCTGCATACGTTTCTACAGGTGTAAATAAATACCTATTTGATTTCTAAGTTCTTATACATTTTCGTACTCTCTGGCCCATGGTCCCAACGATCCTTTTGTTTTCGATGATTTCAAGCCCGTTTATACTTTTCTTTTTTGCTTGCATCGATTATCGATATTTGCTAGGAAGCAATGGATACTGTACCCTCTTGCACCTGAAATTGAAAGCAAACCCTTACAAATACAAGTCCTATGAAGTGTATTTTCTGTAACCGAAAAAAGTAGTAAAAAAGGTATTTCCTCAGCCGGAAAACAGCGTTACCGGTGCAAGCATGGCAAACGGTATTTCCAAGCCCGCTACACCAACCCCAAAATTACTCAACCCCAATACCAATGGATCCGCCGGCTCCACAACGAAGGCTGCGGCATCAGCAATATTTCCAGGTTGTTGCATATAGCCAAGTCCGGCGTGCAACGGAGCATCCTATGCCTGGCCAAGACCATACCCATACCCTGTTTACAGAAACAAACCAAACCTACGAAATAGACAGCCGTGTACCCTCGAACCCCTGAAATATTTTAAGATTACAAGGATCAGATTTTCTGTTGTTGACACTCAGGACAGTTTCCGGAAACGGAGGCTGTCTTGGTATGAAGTACCTTTACATCCGTAAAAATGTCTGTATCAAGGTCGCTTTTCCAAATGAAGTACTTTCTCAAAAATAGTCCGCAACTTCTGGCAAACACCAACCACATAAGATGTGTGCCCTGTTCTCGAAAAAGAATCCAAAAAGGAGTTTCTCAAGCGCTAGAATAACGGTATGGGGTTCTGGTAGGGGTGGGTAACTAATCCAATATCCTGTAATCTAGTATAATATTTCGTTCAGACTCGTGGATTTTTGTAAAAAAACGATACGCCTGAGGATTCGTTTTTATAGGTAAGTAATTCAAAATAAAGTCTATATTTTTCAAAATATTTATGTACTTTTGTAGGTTCAAAGATAACAAATAGTTCGTTATAAACCTATACATCACATTATGTTACAACTTCAATATTTAAGAGAAAATACTCAAGAAGCTGTTGCACGGTTACAAATAAAAAACGTGTATGATGCTCAAGAACGTATAGAAGAAATCCTATCATTAGACAATTCTCGTCGAGAATTGCAAAAAATATCCGACGATACTAAAGCAGCATCGAATGCTCTTGCAAAAGAAATTGGAAAACTGTTTAAAGAAGGCAAACAGGCAGAAGCGAATGAGAAGAAGGCTCGTACCGCTGAATTGAAGGCAATGGAAAAAGAGACGGATGAAAAACTGGCTGCCATTGAACAGGAAATGAATGCCAAGTTGATTGCATTGCCCAATACGCCTCATATTTCGGTTCCTAAGGGTAAAAATGCCGACGATAACGTTGTTGTAGCAGCGTTTGGTGAAAAACCCTTGTTGGCAGCGGGTTCGGTTCCACATTGGGAGTTATGTTCGAAGTACGACATTATCGATTTCGAATTGGGAAATAAGATTACAGGTGCCGGTTTTCCTGTGTACAAAGGAAAAGGAGCGGCGTTGCAACGTGCGTTGATTACATTTTTTCTGAATAACGCTGTTGCGGAGGGCTTTCTGGAAATACAACCGCCATTGATGATTAACGAGGCTTCGGGGTTGGGTACCGGACAATTGCCCGACAAAGAAGGACAGATGTATCAAATTCCAATGGATGGTTTTTATATGATTCCCACAGCCGAGGTTCCTGTTACCAATATATATCGGAATGTAATCGTGCAAGAAAGCCAGTTCCCGATCAAGCATGTGGCATATTCTGCATGTTTTCGCCGCGAAGCCGGATCTTACGGAAAGGATGTCAGAGGATTGAACCGGTTGCATCAATTCGATAAGGTGGAAATTGTAGTGGTGGAACATCCGGAACGTTCGTATGAACAGTTGGAACAGATGAGAACATACGTATCGGGATTGTTGCAAAAATTGAAACTTCCGTTCCGCATTGTGAAATTGTGTGGGGGAGATATGAGTTTTACTTCCGCGTTGACATACGATTTTGAAGTATGGTCTGCAGCACAGGAAAAATGGCTGGAGGTAAGTTCCGTATCCAATTTTGAAGCATTTCAAGCCAATAGGATGAAGTTGCGGTTTAAAGATAAAGAAGGTAAAATGAGATTGGCGCATACATTAAACGGAAGTGCATTGGCATTGCCGCGGATTGTAGCGTCGATACTTGAAAATTATCAAACTCCCGACGGAATTGTAATGCCGGAGGTTCTGGTTCCTTTTTTAGGATTTGATAAGATCGGATAAAATTCAAAGATATGGTTCGTGTTGAAAATAGAGATATGCAAAAAAGAAATATCTCTATTTTTTTTACATATGGCTGCTTTATGAAACAGAAGGGAGGTTGACATTTGTGAAATAAAGCCCGAAACAAGTTATTCGCTTATGCTAAGAATATTGTTCCTTTTGAATAAGTTTTTGCTTTCCCGCTAATCACCACGGCATTTTCTTTAACCGTACAAAAAAGCGTTCCTTTCCGTTGCGAAAGCTGTAGAGCCGAGAGTTCCTTCTTTTTTAATTTTTTTGCCCAGAAAGGAGCCAGCGAACAATGAGCCGAGCCCGTTACCGGATCTTCAAGAATGGAAGCTTGAGGAGTAAAGAAACGGGATACAAAATCACAATGATCCCCTTTTGCCGTAACCGCAACTCCTCCCGGGTTGAGGTTTATTTGGTCAAACAACATGCGGTCAATACGCAGATCCACAATATCCTTTTCGTTTTGATATACTAAAATATAATCACGTGATTTGAGAACCTCGATAGGTTTTATGGTTAATGCATCGTATATAATTTGAGGCAATACCGCAGGAATCGGCTCCCGTAAAGGGAAATTCAGTTCATATACACCCTGGCTCGGGTTCCAAACGACTTGTAAAATACCGCTTAAGGTTGTAAACAGAATCTTTTTTCTTGCATACCCCAGATGGGTAATTAAACAATGAGCAGTGGCCAAAGTGGCATGTCCGCAAAGATCCATTTCTATTTCGGGAGTAAACCATCGTAAAGAGATGTTTTCTTGTCCGGAAATGAAAAAAGCAGTTTCGGCAACGGCATTTTCTTGTGCTATTTGTAACAAAACCGAATCGGGAAGCCATTGTTCCAAAGGTACTACACACGCAGGATTTCCTTGAAAAAGCCTATCCGTAAAAGCATCAATGTGATAAACCGGTAATTCCATTGTGTTTATTCCTCTTTTCCCGCTACAACAATGACAATTTCTCCTTTCACTCCTTTTTTTGAAAAATAAGCTGTTAATTCGGATAAAGAACCTCGTTGTGTTTCTTCGTATATTTTGCTTATTTCGCGTGATACAGAAGCATTGCGTTCATTTCCAAGAACGTCGGATAGCTGTTGCAGTGTTTTTACAAGGCGGAATGGCGATTCATAAAAAATCATGGTATACGTATTCTCTTTCAGAGAGTTGAGTTTTGTTTGACGCCCTTTCTTTTGAGGTAAAAAACCTTCGAAAACGAAACGATCGCAGGGAAGGCCCGAGTTTACGAGGGCCGGAACAAATGCCGTGGCGCCGGGCAACGTTTCTACTTCGATACCTTCTTTTACACATTCGCGAACCACCAGAAAGCCGGGATCCGAAATACCCGGGGTTCCCGCGTCCGTAATAATGGCAAGATTTTCTCCGGATTTTAACCGATCGATAATCTGAACCAGCTTTTGATGTTCGTTGTACTTATGGTTCGATTGCATCGGAGTTGTAATGTTGTAATGCTGCAACAAGGTATGCGAGGTACGCGTATCTTCTGCTAAAATCAAATCCACTTCTTGTAATACCGAAACGGCCCGGTATGTCATATCGGTTAAATTGCCAACCGGAGTAGGAACTAAATATAATTTCGACATAGTATATCGCTTATGTGGTTTGTTTGGAAAAGAGCTGTAAACAAAAGAGGGCAAGTTGGATTGAACAAAAGCGGCCCCTTTTGTTATAGATTATTCTTCAAAACTTTCGGGCATTTCCATATCGTGGTAAACAGCCTGAACATCATCGTCGTCTTCAAGCATATCTATAATTTTCATAACTTTACGAACGGCATCTTCCCCGATAACTTTAGTTGTATTCGGAATGCGTTGTAATTCCGCACTCTCTACTTCCAACGCCAGATCTTCCAGTTTTTTTACCATAGCTCCGAAATCTTCCATGGCGGTATATAACGTTATGTAATCGTCCTCCACCTCCATTTCTTCAAGTCCGCCATCAATAAGTTCCATTTCCAGCTCTTCTATATCGATTTCTTGTTTGCGAGGAATTACAAAAACTCCTTTACGGTCGAAGATAAAACTTAAAGAACCGTTTGTTCCCAATGTGCCTCCAAACTTATTCATGATGGATCGAACATTGGCTACCGAACGCATGTTGTTGTCCGTCAAGCATTCCACAAATAAAGCAATGCCGTGAGGGGCATAACACTCGAAGGTCATTTCCTGTAAGGAAGCTGCATCTTTATCACTAGCCTTGCTGATCGCTCGCATTAATGTTTCTTTAGGCATATTTACGCCTTTCGCATTTTGTACCAACAAACGCAAACGAGGATTACCGTCGGGATCGGGACCGCTTTCTTTAACAGCTACAGTTACTTCTTTTAAAATTCGAGAAAACGCTTTTGAACGCTTTGCATCAGTTGCTCCTTTTTGTCTTTTAATTTTAGACCATTTATTGTGTCCGGACATATATTGGTATTTTTTAATGTATAATATACTAATGATAGTGCTTGATATATAAATGATTATGCGAAAATCAAGCGGAATTTTATACGTTCAAAGTTACTTTTTTTTAATGTTTTTTGCAACTGCCGATTTATTTTTTTCCGATAGAAAGAAAGTTATTTTTACCAATCTTGAATACGATAAGTGAAAGATTGTTGAATACAATACAGAAATCAAAAAGATATGTGAATTATAAAATAGTTGATTTTTATTTTTTAAGTAACTCAAAAGGATTTTTATAATGAGATTGTATTTAGATTGAAAATAGATTTTTTTGGATGTATTTTACGGATGGAATTTTTCTTTTAAAACTATTCTCGGATATAGTAATATGTAATAAATTTAGTAACTTTGCAATAATTTTATGGATACATATAAATAACAGTCGTATGAAAGTAGTTATACTTGCCGGAGGATATGGCACACGCATTAGCGAAGAAAGCCACCTGAAACCAAAACCGATGTTGGGTATCGGAGAAATGCCGATACTTTGGCATATCATGAAAATATATTCTCATTACGGGTTTCATGATTTCATTATCTGTTGCGGTTATAAACAATACATAATAAAAGAATGGTTTGCAGATTATTATTTACATAATAGTGATATTACGTTTGATTTTACGGAAGGCAATAATTTAAAGATACTGAATACTCAAAAAGTGGATCCGTGGCGAGTAACGTTAGTGGATACAGGTTTAAATACGATGACCGGAGGCCGTGTAAAGCGAGTGCAAAAATATATAGGAAATGAGCCTTTTATGCTTACCTACGGAGACGGTGTTGCCAATATTGATATTGCGGAATTGGTAAAATTTCATCAATCGCATGGAAAAATTGCTACCCTTACAACGGTAAATGTCGGACAACGGTTTGGAATTATTGATATGGATTCCGATAATTCAATACAATCGTTCAGAGAAAAATCCGATTCCGACGGGAGTGTAATCAATGGCGGTTTTATGGTATTTCAACCTCAGATTTTTGATTATATCAAAGGTGATGAAACCGTACTTGAAAAAGAACCTCTTGAATTGGTTGCTAATAAGAATGAGTTGAAAGGATATAAGCATAAAGGTTTTTGGCACTGTATGGATACTCAACGAGACAAACAGAATTTGGAAAAAATGTGGGAGAGAGGGGATGCACCCTGGAAAGTTTGGTAATTGCGGAATAAAAATTCTGTGAATTAATAACTAAACATGGATGAGTTTGGTCTCCAAAAATTGCGAAGAATAGTACTCACAATCCCATCAAAGAGCATAAAAAAGTTTCGAGAAATTCGAACAAAGAGAAACGTATTTTATAAATGTTGTGTAAACTCCCTCAAGGGAGTTTTTTTATCAATTGAAAATAGCAACGAATTGCATTGTGTTCAATGATGTATATAATACGCGGATCATAAACAGATACTCATTTCACTTTATCTCAAATATGCTAACCAGTAGTGTAATACATGTTTTTTGTATCCCGCTTGTTGTATAAAAACCACATGCATGCCCCATAGGAATAAATGAAATACCCAAGCGATTTTCTTGTTACCATTAACATAATCAATAGGCATAATTTTCAGATGTGCTATCACCTTCTTTTACATGAAATGAAACAGATCATAAATAATTGGCAGCGATATCCTCCTAAAAGGGCATCATATGCTACGAAACTATTTATTTTCAATACGATGCATCTATTTTGAGATAGATATGAATTGGTTGTTTTCATAAAAACGTCTAACTTTTACATTGTCGGTAATTCCTGCTTTGCGGGTATATGCTGGTCTGGGCGGATCCTTCAAAACCGGAATTTTGTATATGGCGAAGTTGTTATTTTGTTCACGATCCATTCCCTTTACTTTTAAAAGATCATCACTCAAGTTCCGATTACGAAATTCCAAATTGATGCGAAGTCCTCCAAGTATATTTTTACAGTTTCATAAGAATGAAAATTTATTATTTTAATACAATACATATCACGAAGTTTTTGTATTTTTGCACCGTGCAAATAGCACAATGGTGTTTAACTGATTCTTTCAGATAAAATCTGGAAAATGATACAAGGAGGAAAATGAGCTGGCATATCCCTTTCGTGTTTAGGCATATGGTATGGAGAATATGTTGTTTATTTGCTCATATGATTTTCCGGAGCCTTTCTGATAAATGAGTTGCAGCTCTCACACTTTTTCAATTATTATTTCTTCTTTGGTGAGCTGAGAAGGTAAACTGATACCGAAAGGCTCTCAATATGAAAAAAAAGAATCTTTTGATATTCTCCTTACTGATCGTTGCAGCCTCTGTTCGAGCATTTGATTTGGGAGGAGGTCATAAAGGTACTTTAACCCAAGCCGGAAACAATCGTTTGATATGGACCCAAAAGTCCCGGAATGATGTTTCTGTACGGGGTGTTTTTTCGGGAATATTCACGGACGGAAAACGTGACGGTATTTGGGGTTCGTTCAACTATTTCTTATCCGCAAACGATGGTATTTGTTTTATATCCGATGCAATGAACGTTATTCATAGAGATGCAAACAGAGTATCTAATGGAATGTATTCATATAACGCCATCCTAAGAGAGGAAATGAGGGCTGAGCCTATAAACTCATTAATTTTGCACGTATGAACTCATTAAAAAATAAACGTGTTTTTCTGACCGGTCATACCGGATTTAAGGGTTCATGGATGACCGCCATATTACATAAGATGGGAGCTGAGATAATGGGATATTCTCTTCATCCCAATACCAACCCATCACTGTTCGAGGTTATTTGTGGCGAAACTCTTTGTAAGTCGATAATAGGAGATATTCGTAATGTTGATTTTTTGCACAAACAAATAATCGATTTTCAACCCGATATTGTTTTTCATTTAGCTGCACAACCTATTGTTAGAACTTCATATCAAATTCCTACGGAAACATTTGAAGTAAATGCTATAGGTACGGCCCATGTGTTGGACGGCATCAGAAAATTGGAGAAACCATGTATCGGAGTTATGATAACCACGGATAAAGTATATCAAAATAACGAAACCGGAGAAGCGTATAAAGAAGAAAATCGTTTGGGCGGATATGATCCTTACAGTGCGAGTAAAGCTTGTGCAGAACTGATTATAGATTCGTACCGTAACTCCTTTTTTCATCCGAAAGATTATGAAAAACACCGTAAGTCCATAGCTTCGGCCCGGGCGGGGAACGTAATAGGGGGAGGAGATTGGGCTGCCGATAGATTGGTTCCCGATATTGTTCGTGCTTTGCATAGAAAAGAAATAATTCAAATACGTAATCCGAAAGCAGTGCGTCCGTGGCAACATGTGTTGGAGCCCTTGTTCGGTTATATAACATTGGCAATGAAAATGATCGAAAATCCGATCCGATTTGCGGAAGCATATAACTTTGGACCTTATTCGACAGACGTATTAACCGTAGAAGATATGGCAAAACTTGCAGTAGAAATATGGGGAGAAGGCACTTTTGAATTTCCTAAATTGGAAAATCAACCCCACGAAGCAGGATTGCTTTCTTTGGATATTACAAAAGCAGGCGAATCATTAAATTGGAAACCGAAACTCGATGCGCAAAAAGCATTGGAATTTACATTGAGTTGGTATAAAATGTATTATAAAAATCCAAAGGACAGCCTGTCGTTGATAGTTGAACAAATTGAACAATATTCCGGATTTTGATATCATTTATAGAATAAAATAAAAACTACAGAATTAGAAACTATAGAAATGGCAAAACGCGAAGAAATATTACAGTTGGTTAAAGAATATTATCAGGAAAATTATGTGTCCCAAGATGTATTCAAGGAGGGGGATCGGATTGCTTATGGCGGACGAAAATTTGATGAGCATGAAATGATGAATTTAGTGGATTCCGCATTAGATTTCTGGTTAACTACAGGGCGTTATGCAGATACCTTTGAAAAAGAATTTGCACAACGGATGCGTGTACAATACTGTTTGTTGACCAATTCGGGATCTTCTGCTAATTTATTAGCATTTATGTCATTGACGTCTCCGTTGTTGAAAGAAAGAGCCATTTGTCGAGGAGACGAAGTGATTACCGTAGCTGCGGGATTTCCTACTACGATAACCCCGATAATACAATATGGTGCTATTCCCGTGTTCGTAGATGTAACCATTCCTCAATACAATATTGATTGTTCACAATTGGAAAAAGCGTTGTCATCGAAAACAAAAGCCGTGATGGTAGCTCATACGTTAGGAAATCCATTTAATTTGAAAAAAGTAAAAGATTTTTGTACAAAGCATAACTTGTGGTTGGTGGAAGATAATTGCGATGCATTAGGATCCAAATATTACTTAGAAGGAAAATGGTATTATACGGGAACGGTAGGAGATATCGGAACCTCGAGTTTTTATCCCCCGCATCATATTACCATGGGAGAAGGAGGTGCTGTATATACGAATAATCCTTTATTAAAGAGAATCGTAGCTTCGCTACGCGATTGGGGGCGCGATTGTTATTGCCCGTCCGGGAAAGACGACACTTGTAAACATCGATTTTCACAACAATTTGGAGAATTGCCTTTGGGTTATGATCATAAGTATGTATATTCTCATTTTGGTTATAACTTGAAAGTTACCGATATGCAAGCCGCTATTGGATGTGCCCAATTGGAAAAATTATCTTGTTTTATAGACGCTCGACGTAAAAATTGGCAATATCTGTACGATAATCTTGCCGATTTGTCCGATTATTTTGAACTTCCAGAACCCGAAGAAAATTCAGAACCCAGCTGGTTCGGGTTTTTGCTCACATTAAAACCCAATCTGCCATTTAATAGAATGGATGTAATTCAATACATAGAAAGTAAAAATATACAAACCCGTTTGTTGTTTTCAGGCAATATTTTAAAACATCCTTGTTTTGATGCAATGAGACAATCGGGAACAGGATTTCGGGTTGTCGGAGAATTGGAAAATACAGATCGGATAATGAAGGATACCTTTTGGATTGGAGTGTATCCGGGTATGACCCGGCCGATGCTGGAAGAAATGGTAAAAACAATAAAGGAATTTATAAAACGGTAGATGTGTATGAATAATGTAAAACTTCTGGATTGTACGTTACGCGACGGAGGTTATGTTAATGATTGGAACTTTGGGCATAATACTCTCATTAATGTATTTGAACGCATAACTTCTGCAGGTATTGATTTCATAGAAGTCGGTTTTTTGGATGAACACCATGCGTTCGATGTCCATAGAAGTATCATGCCCGATACGGCATCCATAGAAAAAATATACGGTAAATTGGATAAAAAAAATACGCAAGTTGTAGGAATGATTGATTATGGTACTTGCGGTATACAAAACATACAACCTTGCCAAGATAGTTTTCTGGATGGGATACGTGTAATTTTTAAAAAACATATAATGCAAGAAGCTTTGACTTTTTGCAAAGAAATAAAAACGTTGGGGTATAAAGTTTTTGCCCAATTGGTTTCCATTACCAGTTATAGTGATGAGGAATTGATGCAATTGATTGCCATTGTGAACGAAGTAAACCCATATGCGGTTTCTATTGTAGATACCTACGGGCTGTTGCATAAGGGAAAATTATTCCATTATTATCAAATCCTGAATGAGCAATTGAATCGCGAAATAGCTTTAGGGTATCATTCTCATAATAATTTTCAATTAGGGTATGCCAATTCCATTGAACTTGCCAATGATCATGTTCAAAATAACTGTAATAGGACTCTATTGCTTGACGGAACTATTTTCGGAATGGGAAAAGGAGCCGGTAACGCACCTATTGAATTATTGGCGATGTACATGAACGAAAATTTTAATAAACAGTACGACATTAATCAACTGTTGGAGGCTATTGATGTAAACATCATGGATATATATAAACATGCCCCTTGGGGGTATTCCATGAAATTTTTTATTGCGGCGTCTAACGATTGCCACCCGAACTATGTATCCTATTTGCTCGATAAAAAGACACTTTCAGTTAAATCAATTAATGAAATATTGAGAATGTTGCAAGGAGAGTCTAAGTTGCTTTATGATAAAGACTACATAGAACAATTGTATGTAGATTATCAAAAGAAAGATTGTAATGATGAGGAGGTATATAAAGAACTCTCCCGTACGTTGCACAATAGGGCGGTATTGATTATAGGGCCCGGAATAAGCGTAAATAATGAAAAAGATAAAATACTACAATATATAAAAGATGAAAATCCGGTTGTCTTTGCCATAAATTTTATTCCGGAGTCTTTTTCTATTGATTATTTGTTTTTGACAAATTCGAAACGCTATGTACAACAAGCTACGTCAATTCATCAGCTGGGTGGAAAAATAAAAATTATAGCGACTTCAAATGTTACAAAATCAGAAGGTTGTTTTGATTATCATTTGGATTACGAGTCGCTAATTGATAGAACGGCCGTATTTATGGATAATTCTTTTTTAATGTTATTGAGGGTAATGGTCAAATTGGGAATTAAAAAAGTTACTTTAGCCGGACTTGACGGATATTCTTCGCATCGCGAATCGAATTATTACATGAATAAAATGGAATATGATTTTGCCAAACAACGAGGAGAAGAAATCAATGCGAATGTGGATAAAACATTGCTGGAATTAAAGGATCAATTGCAAGTTCATTCAATAACAACAACGATTTATACGATTAAATGAAACAGAAGATAGCATTAGTTACGGGAGGAAGCAGAGGAATTGGGAGTGCAATAGTGACTCATTTTCGAGATATGGGTTATCATGTAATTGCCCCCTCAAGAGTTGAGATGGATTTGTCAGATATGAAATCCATTGAAACCTTTTGTTCGAAAATAGATAAAAACATCGACGTTGTTGTTAATAATGGAGGGATTAATGTAATTGCAACATTAGATAAATTGGCAGATGATGTTTTTGATGAGATGTTGCAAGTGAATTTGAAGGCCCCTTTAAAAATTATACAATGCCTGGAAAATAAATTGGGCGATGGAAACGGAGGACATATCGTGAATATCAGTTCGATATGGGGATTTGTATCGAAAGAGGGACGTTGTGGCTACACCGCAGCAAAAACAGCTATTATTGGCATTACTCGGACATTGGCTTTGGAGTTGGCCCCTAAAAACATTCTGGTAAATGCTGTTGCACCCGGTTTTGTGAATACGGAATTAACGAAACAAAATAATACTCCGGAGGAAATATCGGAAATAGAAAAAATGATTCCCATAGGAAGAATGGCAGAACCTTTGGAGGTGGCTAAGTTAGTTTATTTCTTAGCTTCTGATGACAATACTTTTATGACAGGGCAAACCATACTAATAGATGGAGGGTATACATGCAAATAGAAATAGAATCGAAACTAAAAAATTATACATTATCCTTTACAGAGGATACCGATTTTGATAAAGAACTGGCTCGTTATAATCCAAGTATCATTATTGTGGATCGGAATGTATATGATGTATACAAAAATGATTTTAAGTATTGTTTCTCAAAAAGTGAAATTATCCTTTTCGATGCTGTTGAAGAGAATAAAACCATAGATAAAGTACTTTCCATGTGTGATAAGGTCATGTCTTTTTCAGCTAAAAAGAATATGACGATTATTTCTTTTGGAGGAGGCATTACACAAGATGTGTCGGGCTTTTTATCTTCGATTTTGTATCGAGGCGTTCACTGGATTTTTGTGCCAACAACGTTACTTGCTCAAGCTGATAGCTGTATGGGTAGTAAAACTTCATTGAATTATGGGCATTATAAAAATTTGCTGGGTACTTTTTATCCTCCATCAAAAATATTTATACATGTAGAATTTGTTAAAACCTTATCCGAAAGGGACTTTTATAGTGGAGTAGGAGAAATCGTTAAGTTACACTTGATGGGAGGTGAACAAACTGCCAATTCGATGATTGAAAAAATAAAATTATTGAATTTTGATAAAAGGGGCAATACGTTACGGAATATTATTAAAAAAAGCCTGGAAATAAAATATACCTATATAAAAGACGATGAATTTGATACGGGGAAACGCAACTTATTGAATTACGGACATTGTTTTGGACATGCATTAGAATCAAGTTCAGATTATTTAATACCTCATGGAATTGCTATTGTTATAGGTATTTTATTTGCAAATGGCATTGCCGTGAAACGAAATCTGATGCATTCGGCATTGGCAAACAGGTTGAAAAACGAATTGTTGCTTCCGTGTATAAAATGCAAATTGGAGAAAGCGTTTTTTGATAAAGAAAAAATTGTATCGGCCATGAAAATGGATAAAAAAAGAGTTGGTGACGGACTCCCTTTAATTGTGCTGGATGACATGTATGCATTGCACAAATTGATAGACTTGACTCCGGAGGAGGTATATTGTGAGACGGATGAATTAATGACATATTTAAAACTGGACTAAATGAAACAAAAGCTGGCAGAATATATTGCTGATTTTATGGCCGATAAAGGCGTTGAACATGTTTTTACAGTTACAGGAGGCGGAGCAATGCATCTGAATGATGCGTTGGGACATCACAAACGGCTTACATGTGTATACAATCATCACGAACAGGCTTCTGCTATGGCTGCAGAAGGATATACTCGATTAACAGGAAAAATAGCAGGAATATGTGTAACCAGCGGACCGGGAGGAACCAATGCCATAACAGGTGTTTTAGGAGGATGGCTGGATTCTATTCCTATGTTTGTTGTTTCGGGACAGGTAAAAAGAGAAACTACTATTTGGGCAACCGACGTACCGTTACGACAATTGGGAGATCAAGAATTTAATATTGTAGATGCGGTAAGACCGATGACAAAGTATGCCGTTATGATAACAAACCCCAATGAAATTAGGTATCACTTGGAAAAAGCTTGGTATTTAACCTTGAATGGAAGAGGTGGGCCCGTGTGGCTTGATGTTCCGTTAGATGTACAAGCTGCTATTATAGAAACGGATGATTTACATGGATTTGACAGTTCGTATTGTGATCAGCAAGAAAACCCCGTATACAATACAGAGGTCACGGCTAAAATTCTAGAGAAAATACAAACGGCTAAACGTCCTGTTATTTTTGCGGGAAGTGGAATTCGGTTATCAGGAGCTCATAGAGATTTTATACGGTTGATAGAAAAACTGCAAATTCCGGTGGTTACAGCTTGGAATGCTCATGATGATCTTTGGGATGAACATCCCTTGTATTGCGGCCGCCCTGGAACGGTAGGTACTCGTGGAGGGAATTTTATTGTACAAAATAGTGATTTGTTACTTGTTTTGGGATGCCGATTAAATATACGTCAAATCAGTTACAATTATAAAGATTTTGCACCGAATGCGTATAAGATTATAGTGGATATTGATCAAAATGAACTGCAAAAACCTACACTTTCGCCCGATATGCCTATATGGGCAAATGTGAAAGATGTAATCCAAAACATACTCGAATTTCATTATGAACCTAATACGCATGAGCACCTGCAATGGCTCTCTTGGTGTCGGAATATTCATGCCACTTATCCCGCAGTATTGCCCTCTTACTACCAAAAACAAACGCCGATAAATCCGTATGTTTTTATTGATCGATTGTTTGACGAGCTCCGTGAAGATGATACGATTATCTGTGGAAATGGGAGTGCTTGTGTGGTAACCTTTCAAGCGGCGAAGTTGAAAAAAGGACAACGTTTGTTTACCAATTCAGGATGTGCTGCCATGGGATACGGATTTCCCGCAGCCATAGGAGGGTGTATTGCTAAAAAAGGCAAACCTGTGATTTGCATTGACGGGGATGGTAGTTTTCAAATGAATCTTCAAGAATTGCAAACGGCAGTTTATAATCAATTGAATTTAAAAATTATATATCTCAATAACGACGGATACCATTCCATCCGTCAAACCCAAACCAACATTTTTAAAGAACATCCTTTGGTAGGGGTTTGTGAAGGCAATGGAATTAGTTTTCCGGATGCTGAAAAGATTGCAGGCGCTTATGGAATTCCTTATGTGAAAATAGAAAAAATGGATGAAATACATGAGAAATTGCAGGTCGTCCTTCATTCACATGGCGTTTTTTTCTGCGAGGTTATATTGGATGCTACACAAAATTTTGAACCTAAATTATCATCAAAAGTTTTACCGAACGGTACGATTGTATCGCCTGCTATGGATGATATGTATCCGTTTTTAGACAAAACCGAATATGAAGCGAACAAAAGAGTTGAATAAATATGAATAAAGCTGTTATTACAGGTCCTACGGGAGCAGTAGGTACTGCTTTGATTCAATATCTTATAGATAAAAATATTGAAGTTCTGGCTCTTGTGCGACCTCAATCGGAACGCATAGACCAAATACCAAAGCATCCTCTGGTTCGTATTGTAGCATGTGAGCTTTCAAAACTTTCCGAGCTTTCTATTCCGGATTTTCAATATTCAACATTTTATCACTTGGGATGGGAAGGAACCTTCGGAGATTGTCGAAACGATATGTATTTACAGAATAAGAATGTAAAATATACGCTGGATGCAGTACAATTGGCAAAAAGAATGGAGAGTACAACATTTATATTTGTAGGATCTCAAGCCGAATACGGAAGGGTGGAAGAGAAGTTGTCTCCAAGCACGCCGACGTTCCCCGAAAATGGTTACGGGATGGCAAAATTGTGTGCAGGGTTTATGAGTCGTCGGTTATGCGAAATGATGCAGATGAAGCATTGTTGGGTTAGAATCCTAAGTATATATGGACCGAATGATGGGCCGAATACATTAATCAATTCATCTATTCGAAAATTGGCCGCAGGAGAGGAGACCATATATACTCCATGTGAACAGCAATGGGATTATTTGTACTCCAAAGATGCTGCGAAGGCACTTTATTTAATTGCAGAGAAAGGACGAGCAGGATCTGTCTATAATTTGGGTTCGGGGATCGCATTTCCATTAAAATATTACCTGGAAACAATGAGGAATATCATAAATCCTACAATGGCTTTAGGAATAGGAAAGCTTCCTTATAACGATAAGCAAGTAATGTACCTTTGTGCGGATATTCAAAATTTGCAACAAGACACGGGATTTACGGCAGATTATTCGTTTGATGAGGGAATAAAAGAAACGATTCTGTGGTACAAACAAAAATAAAGTAGTAACTTTGTACCCATTCCGATACAGGAAAAATATTTGTATAAATTTGTGTATTAAATGGCTAAAAGACACGAAATTTTTGTGAAACAATGAAGAAAATAAGTATTTTAACAGCTTGCTATAACGAACAAGAAAATGTAGAAGAACTTATTCGGCAAGTACAAATACAGTTTGATAAAATGCCGCAATATCAATATGAGCATATCTTTATTGATAATTGTTCCACAGATTGTACCGTTGAAATCTTGAAAAAAATTGCAAGAGAAAATAAACATATTAAAATTATTGTAAATGCTCGCAATTTTGGCCATATTCGTTCCCCGTATTATGGAATGTTACAAGCTGAAGGAGATTGTGTTATTTCTTTAGTAGCCGATCTTCAAGATCCTCCGGAAATGATTCCTACCATGTTAGCCAAATGGGAAGAAGGTTATAAAATTGTTACATGCGTAAAAAACAAAAGCAAGGAAAATCCGCTTATGTTTATGTTTCGAAAAATATTTTATAATACGTTAGCGAAATTTTCCGAAACAGAACAAATCAAGAATTTTACCGGTTTTGGGTTATACGACAAAGCATTTGTACATGTTTTAAGAACGGAAGTGAATGATCCGTATCCTTATTTTCGTGGCTTGATAGCGGATTTAGGATTTGACAGATGCGAAATTACATATACGCAGCCCAAACGAGAACGAGGCAAGACAAAAAATAATTTTTATACACTGTACGATATGGCAATGTTGGGGTTTGTAAACCATTCCAAATTGCCATTGCGGTTGGCTAGTTTTATGGGATTTGGAGTTGCTATTATCAGCCTTATCGTTGCCGTGGTTTATTTTATTTATAAAATTATATATTGGGACAGCTTTAGTGTAGGAACAGCACCTCTTGTAATCGGTCTGTTTTTCTTTTCTTCCATACAATTGTTTTTTATCGGCATCATAGGGGAATACATAGGAGCGATTCATACTCAGGTTCGAAAACGGCCATTGGTGATTGAAAAGGAACGAGTTAATTTTGATGATGAAACCAATAATTCAGTACACTAAAAGATTGTTAAAACCTGAATTCGTTCGGTTTGTATTCGTGGCTGTTCTTAATACTGCTTTTGGATATGGATTGTTTGCATTATTGCTATTTCTGGGGATGCATTATTCATTGGCCATATTATTG
>CAYYUE010000021.1:0-18836 GCA_964474745.1 uncultured Bacteroidaceae bacterium
TAAAAAAAGATGCTTTAAAGCATCTTTTTTTATGTATTTATTCTTATCCCTCATACGATACTATTTTTACCACTTTTTTATGTAAACCAAATTTTCAAGAGGAATTATTTTCTTTTGAAAAACCGAAATTTCAATGCTGACACATCAAAATATACCACGCAGAAAAAAAACACGTTATTTTTCAATTAACATACATCCATTAAACTTCTATAAAAATGTTCTCAGAAATAAAATCACTTATTAAATCTACTTCATTTAGCATATTGTTTTTTTCGACCGTTGCTCTAAGTATGATTCATTTTACTTCTCCGGAATACTTTAAATATTGGTATTTTATTTCTCCAATGCTGCTTATGGATATGCTATTTTATAATCCAATACGAAAACGCTATTCGGGAAATATATTCCCCACTTTATACATATCTTCATTTGTTCTCATTATTGGAACGGGGTTTGCCGCAATTATTTTTCCATATACTTTGTGGAATCCTTTCTTTAGAAGTATATACACCGGACTCATTTTGTCGTATTATCTTTGTATTCAAATTATTACAGTAATTTTATCGGTTGGATGTATACACTCGTGGTGGATCGAAAAAATACATAAAAACGCTCACCGCAAATTATATCATATCTACACAACTATAGCCTTCACTGCTGGATGTCTAATTTTCTGTTGCTATTTAGTAGGTGCTTTTTACATCAAAAATCATATTGTAGTTCGAAAAGCAACTATACCCATTGATAATTTACCTACTAATTTTGAAAATTTTCGCATCGTCCAAATTTCAGATTTACATTTAGGGTCTATGTATTCCTCCAAAGCTTTAAAAGATTTTGTGAAAAAAGTGAATGATTTACACCCAGATATAGTAGCTGTTACCGGAGATATTGTTACTCTTTCTTCAAATGAATTACAAGCTTATATACCTATTTTGAAGCAAATACAAGCAAAAGAAGGAATTTTTGTTGTATTAGGTAATCATGATTACAGCAGATATGGATTTTACGCCAACATCGCAGATAAGAGAAATGATAGTATCGCCCTTAGAACTTATATTAAAGATAGTTTACATTGGACTTTGCTTGACGATGAATATAGAATGTTAATACAGGGGAATGATACTTTGGCAGTTGCCGGAACTCAACATATTGGATTACCGCCTAAATATATATTTATGAGAAAGCAATTTCATTCATATGGTAATTTGATAAAAACATTACAACATATTCCCCAAAACCAAATTACAGTATTACTCACGCATAGTCCGGAGATTTGGAACAAAAATATTATCCAGGAATATCCATGGGTAAATATAACTTTATCGGGACATACACACGGTGGGCAAATGGGCATATATAAAAATAAATATGCCCATCAAACAGCTAATTTTGAAACAGAACTTAAAGGAGGATTATTCCAATATAAAGATCAATATTTATATATAAACACTGGACTGGGAACCAGTGCCTTGCATTCTCGTTTTATGATTTTCCCTGAAATTACACTTCTTACCCTGAAAAAAAGAATTTCTAGAAATTACTAACAGTATTTACCACGTTGATTATATGGAAGTTCGAAAAATAATACATATTGATATGGATGCTTTTTATGCGTCGGTAGAAGAACGAGATTTTCCAGAATTGCGTGGATATCCTTTAGCTGTAGGCTCTCCCAAAGAAAGGGGTGTTGTTGCAACAGCAAATTATGAAGCTCGAAAATATGGCGTACATTCTGCTATGTCATCGAAAATAGCGAAGCAAAAATGTCCGATTTTACATTTTCAACTTCCTCGTTTTTCAGTTTATAAAGAAATATCGAGGCAAATACGCAGCATTTTCGAAGAATATACAGATTTAGTAGAACCATTATCATTAGATGAGGCTTATTTAGACGTAACCGAAAATAAAAAAGGCATACTTTCTGCGACTCAAATAGCACGTGAAATAAAACAAAAAATTCAAGAAAAAACAAAACTAACAGCATCGGCAGGTGTCTCTTATAATAAATTCTTGGCAAAAATAGCTTCTGATTATCAAAAACCGAATGGATTATTTGTTATCCTTCCAGAACAAGCCAATTATTTTATCGAAAGCCTTCCTATCGAAAAGTTTTATGGAATCGGGAAAATTACCGCGTCCCAATTGCGAAAACTAGGCATATCAAATGGATGGGATTTGAAACAGAAAACACTTCCTGAAATGATACACCTTTTTGGAAAAACAGGCAATTTTTTTTATAACATTGTGCGGGGAATTGATACCCGCTTTGTTGAACCTCATCGTGTCCGAAAGTCTTTTAGTGTTGAAAATACATTTGAAAAAGATTTGGGAACTAATGATACAGTTCTTTCCGAATTGTACCGTTTGGAAGATCGTTTATGGAACGCTTTGGATAAGAGCGGGAAGGCAGCCAAAACACTAACACTAAAATTTCGATTCTCAAATTTTACAACAATAAGTCGAAGTTATTCATTTTCAGAACATATTTCCAATTTCGACGAATTACATACCGGAGTTATTGAACTTTTAAAAAAAATAGATTATGAAAATAAACCGATCCGGTTGCTTGGCATTGGAGTTTCGAATCTGATCGACTTGTCCGAATCGAAAGATGTTCAATTACAAATAAAATTTGATCCTTAGTTCTTTTATTCATACAACCTTCCTAACATTATCCCGTCTAACATAGATACAATTTCCAAAACAATAACACATTTAATTGATCGTTTCATAACATACAGAGCACTATAATATGTACAAAAGTAGAATTATACAAATAGGCAATTTGGCTATGGGAGGAAACAATCCCATTCGGATACAATCCATGACGAACACTGATACCATGAATACTAGAGCTACAGTAACCCAAGTATTATGTTTAGTGGAAGCAGGATGTGAGTTGGTTCGTATTACAGCACCAGGTATCCGAGAAGCCGAAAATTTGTATCATATTAAAAATGAACTTCTGCGGCAGAATTGCCTTGTTCCTTTAGTTGCTGATATTCACTACAACCCTAAGGCAGCAGAAATAGCAGCCGCATACGTCGAAAAAATTCGTATCAACCCAGGAAATTATACTGATAGGAACAACGGAAAGCTTCATTATTCGGATAAAGAATATCAATCGGAGCTAAACAGAATTGCTGACAAAATGCAAAAACTCATTGAAATTTGTAAACAACATCAAACCGTTATTCGCATTGGAACAAACCATGGATCACTATCAGAAAGAATCATGGGGCGCTATGGCGATACTCCTCTTGGAATGGCAACTTCCGCTATCGAATTTGCCGAAATTTGTCAAAATTTTGATTTTCATGATCTCGTTTTTTCAATGAAAGCCAGTAATGTGAAAATAATGACATATTCCACTCGTTTATTTGTACAAATGATGTTACAGCATCAGATGAATTATCCTATCCATCTAGGTGTTACTGAAGCGGGAGATGCGGAACAAGGGCGCATCAAGTCGGCAGCCGGAATAGGGACGCTTATATTAGACGGTATTGGAGATACATTGCGAGTTTCTTTGACTGAAGATCCGATTGCGGAAATTCCTGTAGCAAAACAAATTGTGAATTATTTTCCACGTAAAAACAATTCTAAAGAAGCGATAATGTGTTTAAAAACTTCATTCCAACCTCGCGAAACGCTCTGCGTTGGGAAAATTGGAGAAAGTATTCCTGTGGTAGTTTCGACCGAAAAGTCGGATACTCTTTCCGACTATCATATAGATGAACTCCATACAGATGCAGTAATTATTGCGGATATCAACGAAATCCCACAACAACTGTCTTCGTCAAAACCGATTATTGCCAAAGGGTGTTTCAACTCCATTCAGGAACTTCAGCTAAAAGGTTCCGCACAATTTGGGCGTTTGTTAATTGACGGAAGCATTCAAGGAATATGTTCTGATCATTCCGAAATTGCATTGGATATTTTACAAGCTGTCGGTAGTCGAGTTTCCAAAGCCGAATTTATTTCATGCCCCTCTTGCGGCCGTACACAATACGATATTCAACAAGCTTTACAGCATATAAAAAAGAAAACTTCGCACCTGAAAGGGATAAAAATCGGCGTAATGGGCTGTATTGTTAATGGTCCAGGGGAAATGGCAGATGCCCATTACGGTTATGTAGGTTCTGGAGCTGGAAAAATTACTTTATATAAAGGCAAAAATATTATTCGCAAAAATATCGACACATCGGAGGCTGTGGAGGCGTTGATTCAACTTATAAAAGACCATGGCGATTGGATAGAATCGGACACATTAATTTGATTTTAATTTCGTTATTTACCACAACAATAGAAACGAATTTACTCCGGATGTTATATCAAATCAATCTGCATTCCTAATAGAAACCCACCTAACATAAAAACGAGGCAATTTTTAAGTTGCCTCGTTTTGTAATATATAAATTAATATAAGTAAATTACTTACATTTTTCTCTAGAATATCCAACCTAAGCGAAGAACAGATGTAAAGGCAGGCGCAAATGTAGTATTGCCAACCGTTGCTTTGGATTCTACAGTAACTGTCTGTCCATTTGTATTTGTCTCTATCGTCGGGTTGCCATAAGTAGAGGTATAGAAGCCAAGCCCCATTTCTACTCCAACGTATAAATTTCTTGCAAAATAATAATTAAATCCCGTTAAAAGATTTATACCAAAATCTATACCACTTGCTTTTTTTACTACAGAATTATTTCCTGTATAATCTTCCTCTTTATCGTTTATCATTCCAATACCGATTTCTGCTCCCACATAAGGAGACAATCTTTCGGTACCGGAGAACATATACAAAAATCCGGGAGTGATTTGGAAACTTGTTGTGTTCGATACTTTTTTAATGAATTCGTCATCTGTTAATCCATTGTCATCTTTATCCGACGATGTGTTAATTCCCAAGCCTAAGCGAACGACCATGCTTTCAGATAACCAATAATTACCTCGTAATTGCCCACCAAAAGACGAAACATTTGTAGTTCCCAGAGGAGAAAATCCTACTTCCATCCCAAACCCTTTTGTCGGCTTAAACTCTGATTGCGCAACTGCAGCTGAGCTGCTTATTAGCAATAAAGCTAACATTCCAAGTAAATTTTTTTTCATTTTTTTCCTATTTAAATTCTACACCTCTTGTTTTTACCGAAAGTAAGCGAGGTGTTTTGGCTCACCTTCGAGATATTTTGCAAAAATACTACTTTTTTTATTTATGTTTAGAAAAAAATAAGATACTCATTTCTCAACATAAACAGCATTTGAATTCATATACCGAGCAATTCCAGTTATAAATCATTTAAAATTGATTATCTGGATTATATGAAAAATTACTTACTAAAAATATATGAGATTCTATTTTCGAATGCTACAAAAATATATCAAAAAAGTTATGAAGCAAACAAATAGAGTCCGCTATTTTCAATGATTTTCTTTTTTTATCACATTTTTTTGAGAAAAATAGCCCTCTATATATAACAAATAAAAAAATCATACCCAGTGTTACAAAATGAATAAACCGTACCAATTATAGAAGCGCGCCCTCTTTCCTCAAACAAAAAAGCCGTCTATAGAAACATCAAAGTTTTTTACACAAGGACTCGTAAATTTATAGAGGATTACGATAGCGGTGAACCCAATGACGAATGTTTTCATTCTTTTTTCGCTTTTCTTTAAAGAAAGATTCTTTAATCAACACAAAAACAAATAAACTTGCAGTAAAAATGATATCCATTCGCAAAATCGCTCCACAGTTTTTATCTTTAAAAATCAAATATTAATTTTATCACGTAGATCCATAATCGGTTTCTCAAAATATTTATATATCAACGTCAATAACAGTAGTACTACTGCCCAATAAACAAAATACCAAAACAATGCATTTGAAAAACGTATAATTTGTATATGAGAGCCAATAACAGAGGCAACCAAAGACAAATTAAGTAAGTACATAGAATAAGATATCAAACTGGTATGAATTTTATAAAATGCATACTGTTTTAAAAAGAATATCCTACTCCAATACGGATATCAAAAACACGAAAAGGTCCGAAGCCTTCAACATAACTAGTTAAAATTGGGTATCCCGCATTCGAAAGGGTGTTAAAAGTATGGAAATTCTGGGTGTAAAAAATAGAGTAATTACATCCTAAATACAGCAAAAAATGAGAAAACGCATATTCTATTTTTGCCGACAATTTTAAGTACGGATTCCACTGTTGTTTCTTTTTCATAGAAATCCCTAGGTAATCCAAATCGAAAAACATACAAGATACACCTGCATCCACAGCAGGAATAATATAAAGATTTTTGTACAAAGGCAATCTATAACCCACTCCTATATATCCTGAAAATGCCTCCCAATCATAAGTAAACACATGCTTACTTTCTTCTCTATCAATATTCTTATACTCGAATCCTATATTTCCGTAAATACCTTTGTATAAATTTCTGCTGTAAGATAGCGAAGAACTTAACGTTGTTTTTTCGATATTGTTATACAAAGAAATACCGCCATCCAAACGGAAAATATTGTGTTGTGCCTGCAATACGGAGTATTGCAGCGCACAAACAAAAATTAAAGCTGTTATTTTTCTCATTTTTTTATTACCAGTTTATTTGAATATACTTTATTTTCATTTACAAGTTTCACGATATAAATACCCGAATCATATAACGTCATATCCTTCTCGTTAGAAGTCATTTTTTCTTGAAGGACAAGCTTACCTCTTATATCGTATATATAAATCCATGCATCCGGAATTATGGAAATATGAAGCACTAATTTAAAATTTCCTTTTGAAGGATTCGGATATACAGACATATCCGTATTTGTTATACGATAATTTAACGGCGGAAAAACATTATCTTCAATTGAGTCTATCTGAATGGTTGATTTTAAAGCAATATGATTCATCGCAGGATTAGGCAAGCAAAATATATCATTCGAATTACTTGTTGTTTTTGCCACAAAATTAACTCCATTTACCGCATGAAAATTAGGCAATAACCTGATACTGTTGCTTGCCAAATAACTTACAGTACTTCCGCTACTAATACCGGACGATAATGTAATATCCGCCGGAGGGTTTATCAAAACGGTTCTATTGGCAAGCACATTCGGATCTCGAGGAACCCATTGATTGATAGTTTGTCCTATTGTATTTGTTTTGATATAATAAAAAAATGTGGTAACAGTGGTGGCACCACTCGAAGTACTAATATGGGAATAATATTGTCCGTTATTGGGGTTGGCTCCCGACAATCCATCTCCGATATACCACACCCAGTCGGTTGTATAAGAAAATGTTTGAGTAGCCTGATATACATCACAAAAATAAGTTCCGGATACGACGTTACAATATGGAGCACCTGAAAATATCGTTTTAAAATCCGACCGAATTTTTGTAAGAGTTAAATAGGTTGTATTCGGAGTAAACGGTTTCCCTCTGGATTCTATAGCCTTTTGAACCGCACGAAACGCATTCACTTTCCCATATCCATAGGTATTATCCCTTCCGGATGTACCCAAATCCGTTGCAGTAGTATATAGAATATTTTCCACTTCTGTCCGTGTTAAATTTGGATTTACAGATAAGATTAATGCGGCCGTTCCGCTTACTTGAGGGCATGCGGCGGAAGTTCCCGAAAAACCGTCATAATAATTACCTGTTGTATATCCATTACTTCCAACCCGATCCAGTGTCCTTATATCACCTCCGGAAGTTGTTACATCTCCTCCATAAGCAACCAAATCCTGATCCACTCCTATATTTGTGTATCTATTTCCATTAAGATTGGCGGGTTGATCGTATTTATTTAACGCCCCTACTGCAATAGCTTCTTTAGCATAAGAAGAAACTTCATTGGCTCCATCATTACCGGATGCAAATACTACAACAGCACCTAAACCCGGAGTTCCCGTATTAATATTTCCTCCTCTACCATATAGTTGGGCATTTCGAATCGCTTGTTTTACAATATCATGATTCGATCCTCCCCATGAATTGGATAATATGTCCGCGTTTCCTCCGCTAGGATTCCATGCCCAATTGATGCCGTTAGCTACTGTTGAAGCCGGAATAGCTGTATTTAAATCTAATTTCACAGGAACTATTTTTACCTTGGGGGCAATTCCTTTTATTTCAGTAGAATGAGAGGCCGCTATAATTCCCGCACAGGATTCTCCATGTTCATCATTAAGCCCCGGCCGGCCATTCTGAGTACTTCCTGATGGAGTATAACCCGGTAAAACCCTGCTGTCGCCATTCTCATCCCTTAAATCGGGATGGTCTTCCACTCCGTCATCAATTACCGCTACCCTAATATCGTTACAACCGGTTGTAATCTTCCAAGCCTCTACAACATCCAAATCGTGATTAAATCCACAATAATCGTGGTTTGTATTATTTAAATAATATTGCTTTTCCCAATTATCGTTCAATACTACTTTTATCAGAAAATCAGGATGACACCAATCTGCAATTCCCGACTCATATATTTCATTGGCACATAACAGTACTTTTGAAATATCGCGAAGCGCAATTCTTATTACGTTATATTCGGAAGATGTTATAGTTCCTTCGTATTTTTCGAGATACGGATATACATTATCTTTCGCATATCCTTTTTTCAACTGTAAAACAATCGCATTGGTTTGATAAACAGTATCTCCATCCTCTACAATAATTCCATAGGATTTATTTTTGATTTTAAAAGAATCCAATTGCTTAAAAAGAATCGGATTCTCACGCTTCAATTTTATAATTTTATAACTCCCCACCGCAATGTCTCGATGCGAAGATATTCTTTGAATATCTTCAGAAGTTAAGGAAATTGACTCTTTCGCACTTTCATCATAATAGTATACAAATGAAGAATAATCTTGCCGTATACTTACCTTTTTTCCATCGTTCCAATAATAATTCTGAGCCATAGAAACTTGAATTAGTATTGTGAAAAACATCAAACTCAGAATGTTTTTCTTTATTAACTTTTGTATCATTATTTTTTGTTTTAGGTTAATGACTTATTCTTCGTTTCTATTTTTGAGCTCGTTAATTTGCTTTTGCAATTCAATAACATATAAAGTTAACTCTTCTACTTTTCTCAGTAACATGTCATCCATCTCTCCTACCTTATACCCGTCTCTTTTAAATTCTTCCGCAGAAGGAATATTGGGTAAATGCTTATGTTCTTTTATATAGCTATCAACGTCTTGTATCGACATCAATTCATAATCCTGCTCAAATACGTAATCGGAATTGGGAACATCTGAAATAACTTTTACCTCCTCACATAAAATACCTCCGTTAACGGCTAATTTATATCCTTGATTACGGTAATCTCCTTGATTGTAAGTCGTATTAAACCCGATACCTACACTTCCGTTTCCGTAAAGGGTTAAAGCACTCACCCAGTTTAAGTCGGCTCTAAAATGCAAATTATCTTTATAATCTATATAACCATGAGTTCCCGTATGAACTAAAAATAATCGATTAGCTCCTTCTGCCCATGTTCCAAAGCCTATCCGATTACTAAACCCCACATAAATATGACCTGCAGAATAGATCCCGCCAACAGGGGGTACCGTATTCCCTCCTACAGAAATACCTCCATTGCTATTGATCATAAATTTCGTTACTCCTCCTATTTGCGCAGAGAGCGGAGACTGAAGCGACGTTGCTCTAATATCCAATTTACTACTGGGAGAAGAGGTGCCAATTCCAACATTGGTGGTGGTAGGGTTCGCATACAAAGTAGACGAGCTTGATACAGATGTCCATGTTTGGCCATTTAATTGGGAAACAGCCATTCCCATAAAAATAATTCCACAAAATACTTTTGATAAATTTTTCATCTTTCTTTAAATTAATTGATAAATAACATATTCATTTGAAATAGTTTTTCTATAATTATATTAAAAAGTTATATTTTGACTAAGTAATTTCTCGCAAAGATACAAAAAAATATAATACAAAAAAACAAAATTAAAAATAGCATTAAGAAAAATAGTAAAATACTCAAAAACACATCTATACAAAATGCAACAAAAACTTAATCATACTGCAACGTAGCAGTAACATTGTGGTGCGATTTTTGCAATCGAAAACAAAAGTATAGAGAGATTACAAATAACATGAAAACAAAACAAAGTAAAAAACGCGAAATTATGAAAATCAGAAACATGGCAATTTTTGCCACAGCAGTAGCAGCAGGATTGTTGAGCTGCAATAACAATGCCAATCAAGGCGACAGCAAAAAAACTGTAGAACTCTCGGGAGCGGGAGCTACATTTCCTCTACCTTATTATAACTTGGCTTTCGAAACATTCAAACAAGAAACGGGTAACACTGTATCGTATGGCGGAATTGGAAGTGGAGGCGGTATTCGCAGTTTAAAAGACGAAATTGTAGACTTTGCCGGAACCGATGCCTTTTTATCGAACGAAGAAATGGCAGAAATGAAACCTGTTATTCACATTCCTACATGTATGGGAGCCGTGGTGCTTGCTTACAATCTGGAAGGTATAAATGATCTTAATCTTACAGGGGAAATTGTTGCCGACATTTTTGCAGGAAAAATTACCCATTGGAGCGATACTAAAATTAAAGAAATCAACCCTACTACGAAGTTACCTAATAAGAAAATCACACCAATTTATCGTTCAGACGGTAGCGGTACTACTTTCGTATTTACCGATTATCTATCGAAAGTAAGTGAGAATTGGAAAAATAAATATGGGACAGGAAAATCAGTTAATTTCCCTGTAGGCATTGCAGCAAAAGGAAATCCTGGAGTATCTGGTAATATCACACAAACTGCAGGCTCTATAGGATATGTAGGATCTGAGTATGCTTTTGCACAAAAAATCCCATACGCTACTTTACAAAATGCTCAAGGTGAATTCATAAAACCGAATTCTCAATCCATATCAGCAGCAGCTCAAGGAGAAATACCTGACGATACCAGAACCATGATTACCAACTCCGATGCACAAGGAGCATACCCTATCAGCTGTTTTACTTGGATTATTGCATACCAAAATCAGAATTATGCAAATCGTTCAAAAAACCAAGCCGATGCCACCATCGAATTACTTAAATTTATGCTTGGAAACAATGCTCAAAGCCTAACTGAAAAAGTACATTATGCTCCGCTGCCCAAAGCTGCTATTGAAAAAGGATTGAAAGCAATAGAAACCATACAATACAAATAAACCGATTAGAAACCATAGCCAAATAAATTGAAAAATAAACCTTTAATCCATAAAAAAATGAAAACAAAATTCTTATCACTGCACCCGAAACATCGAAAGAATTATAACGAAGGTTCTTTTGTTCGGGATTGTATTTACAAAAGCCTGTTTTACATATATAGTCATAATTTTCTTACAGCCAAATTCTTCCGTTTTGGATAATAAAAAACAAAATACATAAACACTAAACAAACCTAAAATGAGATACAATATAGCACTAATAGCTCACGACAATTGTAAAAAAGATTTGGTAGAATGGGTTATTGCCAACCGAGAAAAATTACGAAATCATAATCTGATATGCACAGGAACAACGGGAGCTGCTGTTGAAAAAGAAATGAATAAGATTGATAACAATGCACGCGAATATATTCAAGTTCGTAAACTGAAATCAGGCCCCCTGGGAGGAGATCAACAAATAGGGGCCATGATATCGGAAGGAAAAATAGATATGATGATTTTCTTTTGGGATCCCATGTCGCAACAACCTCACGATGTTGATGTAAAAGCATTATTACGAATTACGGTTTTATATAATATTCCAACAGCAAATTGTCGTTCAACAGCTGATTTTTTGATTTCGTCTTCTTTATTCGAAAATTACAATTACCAATATAAAGTAACTCACTTCTCATACTTGGAAGGTCGTGCAAGTTGATAAGCAATGGGAAAGTCAATACCTATAAAAAAACATTGCTTTTTAGCAATATAATTAATGCCTTCATGAAAATCTCGATTCATTAACCACAACACATTTCAATGAAAGATAAATTATTTAAAATCATATTATGGATTTCCGCGGCACTTATATTATTCATTTGTAGCGGAATTGTGTATTCCCTTGCAAATGGATCCATTTCTGCTTTTAAAGAATTCGGATTTTTTCAATTCCTATTTTCTTCAAATTGGGATTACACACAAGGTAATGAGCAATATGGAGCTTTACCTTTTCTTATCGGAACAATACTCACATCCATATTGGCGCTTATCTTTTGTATCCCTTTTTCATTACCTATAGCTTTATTTGTTGGAGAATACTTCAAGGGGAAAAAAATAGCATCCATACTAGGAACTATAACTGATCTATTAGCGGGGATCCCTTCTATTGTATACGGCTTATGGGGATTTTATGTACTTCGCCCTCTTATCGTCGATTTGGGTATATCGGACCAAGGATTTGGGATATTAACGGCCTCTATTGTTCTGGCTATTATGATTATCCCGTATGCCGCTTCTTTAAGTTCCGAGTTTATCAAAATGATACCTTCCGAGCTAAAAGAAGGAGCTTACAGCTTAGGTGCCACCCGTGCAGAAATGATACGCAGTATCATATTTCCCGTTGCCGGTTCGGGTATTTTTTCTTCTTATATTTTAGCCTTAGGGCGCGCTTTAGGTGAAACCATGGCAGTAACGATGCTGATAGGAAACACCAATCTCATACCTACGTCGCTAACTTCTACAGGTAATACCATGGCCAGCGTTATTGCTAACCAATTCGGTGAAGCCGACGGAATTAAACTATCGTCACTTATAGCCATCGGATTGTTGCTTTTCTTAATTACAGCCGTTATTAATTTAATTGGAAGAATACTTATAAAAAGAGCTAAAGTATGATGACTAAATTACAATACAGATCTCTCAAAAGCAATATTTTTTTCGCATGTGTGTGTGTATTATCGGGGCTTACCGCAATTCCTCTTATCGCCATTTTATGGGAAGTACTTGTAAAAGGATATAAACAAATCAATCTGGCTTTTTTCACAGAATCGACTCCAAACACATTAGATGCCATGATGGCATTAAATTCCGGAAACATAATTCCAGGAGGAATCGCCAATGGTATTGTCGGTACGTTACTTATGGTTATTATGGCTACTGCTGTAGCAATACCTGCAGGTATATTATGTGGTATTTTTCTTTCCGAAAAGAAAGACAGCACATTTGCATCCATTATTCGATTTCTTACAGATTTACTGCAAGGAACTCCATCCATTGTTATCGGGATTATTGCTTATATTTGGATTGTTATCCCCTTAAAAAGTTATTCAGCAATAGCCGGAGCAGGAGCATTAGCCATCATGATGTTGCCTTTAATTGTCCGTTCTACAGAAGAAACATTAAAAATGTTACCGGGAAGTTTAAAAGAAGCCGGACTGGCACTAGGTTCTTCCTACACCAATGTAATACTTAAAGTGCTTCTTCCTTCTGCATTTGGAGGTATCTTTACAGGAACTCTTCTTGCCATCTCTAGAGTTATTGGAGAAACGGCTCCATTAATGCTTACGGCTTTAGGTGCTTCTATTATACAATGGGATGTTACCCGTCCTTCGTCTGCTGTATCGTTGCTTATTTGGGAATTTTACAACGACCCGAACTTACAAAGTCTTATTTGGAGTGCTTCGTTGTTTTTACTATTATTCGTATTAATTTTAAACATTATCGCTAAACAAGTCGCTAAAAAATGGAAAATATAATCCATCCAATATTACAAATGAAAGAGGTATGCGTTTCCTACACAAGAGGAATAAACGCTGTAAACTTAGTTACCGCAAATATAGAAAAAAATGCGATTACAGCCATTATGGGACCTTCCGGTTGTGGAAAAAGTACATTACTACGAGCTATTAATCGTATGCATGAACTATACTCAGGTATTTCCGTAACGGGAGAGATTCTACTGGATAATCGAGATATTTTAAAAATGAATCCTATCGAAGTAAGACGTATGGCTGGTATGGTATTTCAACGTCCTAACCCTTTTCCAACCCTAAGTATCTACGATAATGTACTCGCAGGATACCGATTAAACGGAATCAAGAAAAACAAAACGGAACGAGACGAAATTGTAGAACGTAACTTAAAAAACGTAGGACTCTGGAGTGAAGTAAAAGATGCTCTTTTTAAACGAGGCACCTTTCTTTCAGGAGGGCAACAACAACGTTTATGTATTGCCAGAGCACTGGCATTGCAACCTGAAATATTATTAATGGATGAACCGACATCGGCACTTGACCCTATTGCCACAGCAAAAATTGAAGAATTGTTAGTACAATTGAAGGAAGAAGTTACCATTATTATTGTAACACATAATATGTCGCAAGCTGCCAGAATTTCCGACAAATCCATGTTTATGTTTTTAGGTGAATTGGTCGAATATGACAATACTACAGCAATGTTTACCAACCCTAAAGATAAACGAACCGAAGCTTATTTAACAGGTAGAGTCGGATAAAACACCTGCTACCGAGAAACGAAATGTTTCGTTCTTTTCTATTCAAAAAACTACGAAACAATAATGATTTCTCTTCTAAAATGATTATTTGTAGAATATATAATTTATAATTAAAACCATGACCACAATACGAGAAGAATATTTAAACAATCTTACCGAAGATTTTAAAGCCATGTCGGATATATTATTGACACAATTTGATTTGGTTTCACGTCAAATGAAGGGCGAAAATGCAGAAAAACTGATTCAGCAAATCAAAATCAATGAACATGCTATCGATTTATATGAAGTTCGCTTTCGAGAAGAAATTACCAATGATATTGTTCGACAATCGCCACGCGCAAGCGACTTAAGGCGCATGATCGCTTTACTGAATATTATTATAGATGTAGAACGTGTCGGAGATCTCTTAAACGGAATAAGCAAACGACTTGTTGACTTAGGTAAGCAAGTAGATATTTTCGACCATTTCAAAAACGATACGATCCAATTATTTGAAATGGTACAAAAAATGGTAGAAAACGCTACTTTTGCATTTTTATCGGAAAACGGTTACATTGCCAAAAGCATTATCAAATCTGACGATGATGTGGATGCTTTTTATTACGAAGTACATTCTCGTTTATTCTCAGGAAAAGGATTGAATGTAAGTGCGGAAAACTTGTCTGCTTATTTATCCATCAGTAGAATTTTATATTTGTTGGAGCGTATCGGAGATAGTGCCACCAATATTGCCGAAGATATTATTTATCTTACTGATGGTATTAACATGAAGCATGTGGAATAAAGTCGCATTCATTTCCCACATTATAACTATGCATTATTAGAGCAACTCGTACCATCCGATAAAAAACGTTTTTATATTCCTATGCAAGCACTCCTGCCCTATTCATTTATTCATGAAGCCGATAAGATAAAATGCGTTCTTTACACTCCATAAAGTACGGATATTATACCCCATAGAGTACGTACTTTGCACCCCATAAAGCACGTGCTTTACACCTTATAGAGTACGTGCTTTATAGCCCATAGAGTACGTACTTTTAGCCGTCAATTCTTACATACCAGCCACAACTCTTTACCACACGTTTCTCATTCAAAAAAGTGTACGGAATGAATTGAGAACAAGTATAATCCCATTTTCGAGGTAAAAAGGATTTTCCTTCATTAAAAATTATCATCCTCCTGAATTGTGCGCAGAGAAGATTATAAACGTATGCTCCGACAAATAAAAATAGCCCAAAAACAGAATATATAAAAAACGTTTCTCGAAAAATATCGGAAAACGTTTTTGTATTGTACTGCAATAAACCCTTTACATCAGAATTGTTTCTAAAATTTAACCACAATTCGTCCCATACAATTAATTCCCGGTTGAATAAAAAATCCTTGTTCTATATAATCAGGGCTGCCATCTTCGAAATGAGCTTTATAACCCCAACCATTGTTTATATATTGCTTGTCTAAAACATTATTTACCAAAAATTGAAATTCAACTTCATTTCTGTGTTTCAACTTCCACAAATAGCTCAACTTTCCATTCATGACAAAATATGCATCTAATTTTGTTTCTTCACGTTGTGTATTATCATAGTATTGATCCCCTACATATTTTCCCGTCAATTGGATTTTAAAATTTTTAATTGGTTCTACTGTCAATATAGCGGCACTTATTACCGATGGAGAAAAAGCCAAATTGGTATTCCCATAATGAACAGCGACTTGTGGCATAGGCGTCCAATCATCAGGATTGTCATAATGTTCTTCATAATAAACATAATCCAATATTTTATTTTGGCTTAACGTAAGATTTGCATCCAATTTTAACCATGAAAGAAGTTGAACTCCTGCGGTCAATTCAATTCCGAAACGATAACTTTTTCCCACGTTTTCCATCAATGGATACCCTACATCATTTAATTTTCCGGACGATGCCAACTGATCTTTATATCCCATAAAGTAGACATTAGCGGCAAATTTCCAACGAGTAGGATTGAAATGATAACCTAATTCCAAGTCCAGCATAGTTTCAGGTTCCGGGTCATCATTTACACTACTTTTAATAGCATCTTTGATATCTGCACGCGTAGGTTCGCGATTGGCAATGCCTGCTAAAAAATAAGCTTTATGTAATTTATTCAATTCATATGTTACTCCAATTTTCGGATTAAAAAAATTGTAAGTACGCTCATAATCCAGGAACATAAAGTCGTCATCAGGACCTTCTAACTTGTAATTTACAAAACGATATTGCAAATCGGCATATATTGATAACTTATTCGAAAAAGCATAATCCATTTTAAAAAATGTAGTTGCATCCGATTTAGTTCCTATATTGCGATACCATTCATAGCCTTCAGGAATTGTCAACATAGTATATTTGCTCCAAAGAACGTCGCCATAATGATCTCCTTCATAGTAATTGTACATTTCACCAAATGAGAATGACAATCGTTTCTTTTCGTAACGAAACGAAACATTACCTGTATACGAATTATTATTCATCAACTTACGCACAATAAAATCCGTTTTTTTATACACAGAAGTATCACCATTAGTTATCACCATTTGATTTCCAAATCCGTATTCAGAAAACTTTTTATCAGCTTTGTAATTTTCATAATACCCGTATCCGTGGGTATAATTAACCGCTGCATTAAAAGTCCAAAAATCATCCAATTGATATGAATAATACAATTGTGCATGCTGTTGCCAATAATTATCAGTCTCGTTATCATAATATCGTGTGTTTCCAAATTCGTCAGTATACGCTCCCGCATTATTATATGTAGGATCTTTTTCAATTTCTTCGCGAGTAGCACCATTCCACGTAATACCTGTATGTTGTTTACCAACAATAGCAATCAATTTCAATAAGCTTCGTTTCCCATATCTTCCGGCACTGAAATAAAATGATTCATGATCACAAGATCCATTACGCAAATATCCATCAGAAGAAAGGCGTGTATAAGCAGCATCAAAAGAAAAACCGTTTTTCAAAATTCCGGTACCTAGCATAATATTGACTTGAGAGGTATTAAATGATCCTCTACTTACGTCTGCTTGAGCATAAGGCTCCGTAGAAGGGTTTAATGTTTGTAAACTAATGGCACCCCCAAAAGCACTGGAACCTCCAGTAGAAGCACCAACACCTCGTTGAATTTGTACAGACTGTGCCATACTTGCAAGGTTCGGAATATTAACCCAATATACAGCTTGCGATTCGGCATCGTTTAATGGGATTCCATTAATATTAACATTGATACGGCTGGCATCAGTACCTCGCAATCGAAATGAGGTATTACCAACCTGTGTACCATTCTCAGCTGTAGAGATTACAGACGGTTCTAACTCTATAATATAGGGCAGCGTTGCACTAATATTATTGGATTGTAATTGATTTCGATCTAATGTAGATGTGGTTAAAGGATCCTTACTTCCCCCACGAGTGGCAGCAATAATTACTTCGTCGCAAAGCAATGCGGAAGGTTGCAATTGAATGGAAAGGGTCGTATCTGAAAGTATAATTGCATTCAAATATTGTGTTTTGTAACCTATAAATGAAATGCGCAGCTGTAATTCGCCTGAAGGTACAGATAAGGCAAATTTTCCTTGACGATTAGTAGAAGTTCCTTTATATGAGCCATCATTCCATATAGAAACATTTTCGAATGGCTGTCCATGTTCATCGGTAATCACACCATTTATTCGAATGATTTTTGAGACTTTTTCTTCAGCTAAGCAATAATGCATTCCGAATAAGAATGCAAAACACATGCTTATGAAAAATTTGTGTGTAACGGTTTTGTGTGTTAATGTGTACATTTTTGTTTGTTTTTAATTGTGATACATAATTTTGAGAAACATTTCATATATTTCTCGAACTCAAAATTAAAAACAGGGTAATTAAAAAACTTTTTCCCTACGCCGGCATTATCCGAACAGGTTCAAAGGGTATAATCTCAGCCTCACATAATTGGCACCCCATTTTCAAAAATTGATCGATAGCTATCAGTTTGCAAAAGTACATTTTTTTTTAATGTACATTTATATATATATCATAAAAACATGAAATATCCACTTAATACGTATGGAATCAAATAAATAAAAAAGTAAACGTCTTTCTCTATTTGGATTATTCCAAATGCATTCTCATGAATCAATTCTGCAATATTTTCCAAAATTTAATATTTTATATAGATTTGATTTTCAGATACATAAAAAATGCCCTACTATTTATGTAATGCTCTCATAACTTTCATTGAATTTTCTATTTTTCAAAAGATTCTTTTTGTGAAAAATCAGGTTTGTATGATTTTTCTATATGCAAATCTTGCACCCATCCTT
>CAYYUE010000022.1:0-18729 GCA_964474745.1 uncultured Bacteroidaceae bacterium
TGGAAAAGGAATACGCTCCTGAATTTTTGACTGAAATCAATAAAAAATACAAAGGAAACTTTGAAAAATATGCGGAAGATGCCTTTAAAAAATCTATTTTTGCGACAGAAGAAAGGTTTAATAATTTCTTGGCAAAACCTAATTATAAAACATTGATAAAAGATCCAATTTTTATAGCAGGAACACAGTCGTTGGATAAGTATTTCGAAGTAGCTAAAAAAGCGAGCGACGCTGCTCCTAATTTGGAAAAAGGAAAACGATTGTTCGTTGACGGATTGTTACAAATCAGAGGCGAAAAACCTATTGCTCCCGATGCAAATTCAACCATTCGTTGTACTTATGGCAATGTATTGGCGTATGATCCTAAAGATGGTGTTCATTATAATTATTACACTACTTTAAAAGGAGTAATGGAAAAAGAAGATCCTAATACTACTGAGTTTGTTGTGCCGGAAAAATTGAAAACGCTATACAATGCAAAAGATTTTGGCAGGTATGCAAATAAAAATGGAGAATTGGTTACCTGTTTTATTACCAATAATGATATTACCGGCGGTAATTCAGGATCTCCTGTGATAAATGCCGAAGGCCATCTTATTGGTCTTGCGTTCGACGGTAATAGTGAGGCAATGTCAGGAGATATCGACTTTGAAGAAAATATGCAACGGTGTATTAATTTAGATGCTCGATATATGTTGTTTATTATCGATAAGTTCGCGGGTGCGAAAAATCTTATTGAAGAAATGACGATTATAGAATAATCTTATGTAGTTCTGGAAAAGGAAGAATTTGATTTCATTCAAATTCTTCCTTTTTTAGTTTTATGTTCTTTTGAAACGGGAAATGTATATAGAAATGAAATACATTCAAGGGTTGAAAAAGAAGAAAAAGCAAATTTGTTGTATATTTGCAAAAGAGTTTGTGTGACAACAATAATTTTTTTTCATTATGAAAATAGCTGTAATTGGAACCGGATATGTCGGATTGGTAACAGGAGCTTGTTTTGCCGAAATGGGCGTGGATGTAACTTGTGTAGATATTGATGCCCAAAAAATAGAAGGATTACAAAAAGGAATAGTCCCTATTTATGAACCGGGGTTGAATGAGTTGGTTGAAAAAATGTTTCAAGCGGGACGGCTTCGTTTTACTACAGACATCACAACTTGTTTGGACGATGTGGAAGTTGTATTTAGTGCAGTAGGAACACCTCCTGACGAAGATGGAAGCGCCGATCTTCGTTATGTATTGGAAGTCGGAAGGACTATAGGAAAGCATATGAAAAAGTACACTTTGATTGTAACCAAAAGTACGGTTCCTGTAGGTACGGCAAAAAAAGTACGCAACGTTGTTCAAGAAGAATTGAATAAACGAAATGAGCATATTGAATTTGATGTGGCTTCGAATCCCGAATTTTTGAAAGAAGGAGCCGCCATTAAGGATTTTATGAGCCCGGATCGTGTTGTCGTTGGGGTAGAATCCAAACGAGCGGAAGAATTGATGAGTCGATTATATAGGCCGTTTTTATTGAATAATTTCCGAGTTATATTTATGGATGTGGCCTCGGCGGAGATGACTAAATATGCAGCAAATTCAATGTTAGCAACACGTATTAGTTTTATGAATGATATTGCTAATTTGTGTGAGATTGTCGGAGCCGATGTCAATATGGTAAGAAAAGGAATTGGATCGGATACGCGTATTGGGCAAAAGTTTTTATATCCGGGTTGCGGATATGGAGGTTCTTGTTTTCCTAAAGATGTAAAAGCATTGATTCACACCGGTAAAGAAAAAGGCTATTCTATGCGTGTGATAGAAGCTGTAGAAGCCGTAAATGAAAATCAAAAAGGCGTATTGGTGCGCAAGTTGAGCTCTTACTACAATACTGATTTAGCAGGGAAAACAATTGCTGTATGGGGGCTCTCGTTTAAGCCGGAAACAGATGATATGCGAGAGGCACCTTCATTGGTTATTATAGAGCAATTATTGGCGGCGGGCTGCTCGATTCGAGCATTTGACCCGATTGCCATGAACGAGTGTAAAAGACGTATTGGGAATGTCATTACATATTGTAACGATTTGTATGATGCTTCTGTAAATGCAGATGCTATTTTGATGATTACAGAGTGGAAAGAGTTTCGTATGCCCAGTTGGAGTGCATTGAAAAAACTTGTACACAAGGCTGTTGTTTTTGACGGACGTAATATTTATGATTCGAAAGAGCTTCATGAATTTGGATTTGAATACTATGGTATTGGACGGAAGTAGATAAGGGAGATAGGCTTTGCTTGATTCCGGTAAAAACAAACAATAGAGTTTACAGACCTTTCTTTTGCATAAAAAGAAAGGTCTGCTGTTATGATGCGTAGAGTATTTGTACCAGTTGAAAAGAAACAATGTGTTTTCTTCGGGATATATGGAAATAAAGGTATAAATGTTATAACCAACAGCTACTATTTCTTGGATGAAATAAGCATTTATGAATGAAAAAAAAGGTTTATTTTCTTCTGAATAAATGATTTTATTTTTTTTTTAAACTATTTGAAAAAAAAAATTGTTGATGAGAAAAATAATATGTAACTTTGTCAAGTTATAAAAGAGTATGAAATAAAAAAGTAACATAGCGGAAAAGCAAGAAATATTTTGTTTTAATTATGTTAATACTTTGAAAGGATTGGCGTATTAAAAAAATCCGATACAATGTAAAACTATATAAAGATGGAAACTAAAGAAATGAATTTGACAGCAGAAATTTTGGAAAAATCTCAGCCTATAGATTACTCCAAATCGGAAATTACATTTTTGATCAATGGAATTTTTTTCGTGATGAAATTGGTTAAAGGAGGAACCTTTATGATGGGAGCACAGAAGAGGGATCCAAATGAGAGTAATTATGATCCGAAAGCTTTTGATTGGGAAGCTCCGATACATTATGTAACAGTAAACGATTATTACATTGGAGAAACATTGGTAACTCAAGCCTTATGGCAAGCTATAATGAAATATACCCCAATGCCGTCAGGTGAAAAATGGAATGAATTGTATGGTAAAGGAGATAATTATCCTGCGTATAATATAAGCTACAGTGCAGTTGAAGATTTTATTGCGTCGTTAAACGCAATTCCCGATATTAAAGAGAATCGGCTATTGTTTAGGATGCCGACTGAGGCGGAGTGGGAATTTGCCTGTAGGGGAGGGAATCTGTCTAAATTGACTCGATATAGTGGAAGTGATCGTGTGGAGGATGTTGCATGGTTCGATTATATTAGTGAGGGTAAATCGCATCCGGTAAAAGAAAAGCATTCTAACGAGCTTGGATTGTACGATATGAGTGGAAATTTGTTTGAATGGTGTTCTGATTGGTATGCACATTATAAAGCTAACTCTCAAGTTAATCCGAAAGGTCCTGAAACCGGAACGCGTCGTGTTTTGAGAGGCGGCTGTTGGAACTATTCCATGCGAAATTGCAGAGTTTCCTATCGATTAAACGACTCGGTACACCATGGTGATAGTTATTATGGATTGCGGTTGGCGTTGTCGGTACAATTGTAATTTCTTTGCTTTCGATATTTTTGTGTAACGAATGTATATGCATATGTATTTTTGTATATACATTCGTTATTTTATATAGTTGAAAAACATTTTACATACTTGAAAATTGGAAGATTGAATCATTGTTTGTAGAAAATATTGTGTATAAACTTGTCGTTTTTTGATATGAAACTCCATCTCAATTTTTGATCCGGGATTTAAGGGAATGCATTATTTTTTCAATAATTTCTACGATTTGAGTATTTGCATTGACTATGTAACGTATTTACATTGTTGATTAAAAGTATTTTGTGCTTTTGAACGGTAGCAATCTCATTTTTACAATTATATTGGAAATACTCAAAATGAAATGGATTACATGTTGTACCGCATTTTCAACCCGTTTGCGGAAGTCTTAAATCAATTATAAATGTTGATTTGGTGAGAATTAACGAGTTGTGGTTACAAATGGTTTGCGAGGACAATGATAATGCTTTATTTTCAAAATAGCTTATTATACTTCGAAGTACTGTTGTGAATTCTTAGAAATTCCATCTCACCGATTTGCTTTAATAGTTTTTGATTTGCGACAAAGTCTTGTCCATATTTCAGCCATCGTTTTGCGAAGCTTTTAAATGTTGTGCATGGAAATACTTTGCATTGATAACAATGAGTGATTCCTTTTTCGACACAACAAAGATGAAATGTTTTACATTTCTCACACCTGTCTTTGTTTAGTTCAGCACCTAAACAAGGTTTCTTGTCTCGTGTATAAGTGGGACAACCACCACAAAATGCACCGCAGGCAGGAACACGACCGTAATAGTTTTTTATGGTGATGTTTTCCGGAATATTTCGTTTGAAATATACCATATCTTTAAGCAGTACACCATCTTCTATCATCTGATGATCATAGTTGTTCGTGAAGAAGTTTTCTATGCGATGGGAGTATTCAAATCCACAACTTTTATAGAATCCAACAGAACTCGGCACATCACCTGTTCCGACTATCATCCAGAAGTATCTCCCCGAGTAGTGCGTAACTAAGTAATTTATCAGTCTTTTGCCATATCCTTTCCGTTGTGATTCGGGAGCAACGGCTATGTTTTTTAACTCACAAACTCCACCTCCTTCGTCCGTTACCACGCAAACCGCTTTCACACCGTTGTCTTCTAGTATAAATAGTTCACCACGTTCTAAGTAACGATCAATCATAGATTCCTGTTCATCGGCAAGTAACAACAGGTCTAAATATTGTTTTTTATTTTTTGTTTGTTGAATTATATTCATTACAATTCTTCAATAGAGTGATATATTTATGTATATATGAATCGAGAGCGACTCGGCAGGTTTGAACGCAAACGTTTTCTCCGACAAAATCTAAGTGATATTTTGAACAAAATTTTCCAGATTTTGTAAGGCATTATCACAACTCATAATTCATACTTTTCGTTGGTTATTAATTTGCTATCAACCAATTCCTTTATATCCACCCCCAGTATCTTGGCGATTTCGAAAAGAATTTCCAAGCTCGGTTGACGGCGGTTGCAGACGCAGGTGTTTGTTTGACTGAAACTTTTACCGATCTTTTCTGTGAGCCACGTCTGTTTTATACCCTTCTCTTCGAGGACTTCTTTTATTCGGTTCATATCAAATGTCTTTTGATGTTTACTTCTATCAGATTATAAAGATATGGAAAAACCGCATATCAGATCTTTTATTCTTCAGCAAGTTCTCCTATTAATGTGGCAGAGGTGCAATTGATAACCTTTACACGTACGTATTCTCCTGCTTGGTGATGTTCGCGTGGAAATACGATTACTTTGTTTTGGCTGTTACGCCCAAAAAGTTGATCTTTTGATTTTTTAGAAACGCCTTCAATCAGAACTTCAAAGCTTTTTCCGATATCACGTTGATTGCTTTGTAGTGAAAGATCTTGTTGAAGTGTAATAATTTCTTCTAAACGGCGTGTTTTTTCTTTCTCTGAAACATTGTCCTGTAAATGTTTTTCCGCGTAAGTATTGGGGCGCATGGAATATTTGAACATAAATGCATATTCATATTTAGCCCACCGAAACAGTTCCAGTGTTTGTAAATGATCGGCTTCAGTTTCGTCGCAAAATCCGGCAATAACATCGGTTGTAATGGCACAGTCGGGTATAAATCGCCGAATAGCGTTGATGCGTTCTTTGTACCATTCGATAGTATATTTTCGATTCATAAGCTTTAGTACACGATCGCTTCCGGATTGAATGGGAAGATGGATACAGTTGCAAATATTGTTATGGTCGGCTATTACTTGCAATAGTTTGTCGGAAAGGTCTTTTGGATGCGATGTGGAGAAGCGGACGCGTAATAGGGGATGGATTTCGGCGACACGGCGCATAAGTTCGGGAAAATCTACTATATCGTTGTTGCACTGCCATTGATATGAATTTACATTTTGACCCAATAATGTAACTTCTTTATATCCTTGTTCAAACAAACGACGGGCTTCCTCAACGATGGTTTGAGGATCGCGGCTGCGTTCTTTTCCGCGAGTGTAGGGTACAACGCAATAAGCGCAATAATTTTCGCAGCCTCGCATGATGGAAATAAAAGCTGAAATACCGTTACTTCCAAGTCTGACAGGATCTATTTCGGAATATGTTTCTTCTTCGGAAAGCAAAACATTGGATGCTTTTTCACCGCTTTGTACTTGCTGTAATAATTCCGGAAGTTTACGGTATGCATCGGGTCCTACCACAAAATCCACGTTTTCCTCTTCTTCTATGAGTTGTTCTTTGAGACGTTCTGCCATACATCCCAATATTCCGATTTTTAACCAAGGACGACGTTTTTTGAATGCTTTTAGTTCCTGTAGCCGTTTGCGGATGCGTTGTTCGGCATTATCTCGAATGGCACAAGTGTTGATTAATATATAATCGGCCTCATTACTATTTTCGGTGATACGATAACGATTGTGAGTAAGAATGGACCCTACAATTTCGCTGTCTGAAAAATTCATTTGACAACCGTACGTTTCGATGTATATTTTATGTGCATTTGTTTCCATGGTCGTATTGTGTTGGTTATTTTTTGATAAACTTCGTGATTTTCGTCTTGCGATAAGGACTGTCGAAGGTTTCTATGAAATATATACCTTTGGGAAGTTTATCGGTATAAATTGTAATATTGTTTGTGTACATATTTGTTTCTGAAAGTATTATATTCCCAAATAAATCCCTGATTTGATAGGAAAAAATCGATTTGATCGAATGGAGCGTAATTTTTTCACTACATGGATTTGGAAATACAACAAGCTCATTTTCTTCAGGTCTTTGATTATTGATGTTCACAGGATCGGAACCCGGTGTTAGTGCTACCAGAATAGAGGCAGGATGATTGAATCTTGTTGAGACAGTAATTTTTTTTGACTTGTATCCGTCGGCTGAAATTTTCAATGTATACGAACCCTCATTAATAGGACGATAAAAATCGCCAAACGTTGCACTGCTGTATATTTCCGATTGATCTTTATCGTAATTCTCAACGGTTATTAATGCTTGCAGAGGCTCCCGGGTTAGGGAATCTACAACTTTCCCGTTAATGCCTTGATGAACTTCTTTAATGTAGTTTATAAGAGCTTGATGCTGTGTGTTCCAATAGGATCGTAAATTGGAAGTGGAAAGTGTTTTTATTTTAGAAACTTCCAACGTGAGTTCCCGTACTCGTTGAAAATAATTCATATAATCTTGACGACCGTTATGGACCACATACCAATCTCCTCCGTGCACATAACCCGAACTGTATTCACATGTATAAGCATCTGAATTAACAGTACGACATGTTTCAATAAAACGTTTTGAAAGAGCAGTCCACCAAGAATAATCAGCGTGTTTTTTTGTAGAAGAATTGAAACTGTCCCACGGAAAATTGATCACTTCTGTTCCTCCGTGTAAGTTTGCTGCCATTACAAAGCGATGATTGGCTACGTATTCCATCATTGCTATATTTTCAGGTTGTATGGCATCTAAAGGTTCCGTACTCCAATGATCGGGGTAATTTCTGTTTAGGTCTACATAATGAGCATTGTAACGTGTAGCACCCGAAATAGTATTGTTAGAGGCGGCATAAGTTCCGTCGGGATTTGCCAATGGATTGATATAGATTTGCGTATTCCGGATAAGTTGCGTTATTGATGAGTCTGTATTATAATGAGTTACTAACATGTCGATCAGTCGAAGCATAAAATAATATCCTGTAACCTCATCTCCATGTATGGAAGATGAATAGAAGAACTCCGGTTTTGGAACGTCCAAGAAAGCATTCTCTGAGATTTTTAGAGCAAGAATAAGCCTGTTATTCACAGAGCTCCCAATGGTGTCTAATTTGCAAATTTGAGGATAAGTAGTTGCATAGTTTTGCATCATTTGTATGTATACATCATAAGTAGGATACCTATCCCAATTTTCCATCTCAGATAGAGTTGTCGCCATGGAAATGGATTTGGGGTTTTGTTTTTCGTGAATTGAAATGGGGTATTTATACTGACAAAATTTGATGAATTCCGATTTGTTCGCATATGCCGTATAAAGGGAACCTTTTTTACTATCGATAGATACGATCCGAGAGAGTTCTTCCATTTTTTCTGTACGAGGCTCTATAAATGAAAATATAATTTCCCCTCGATTGCCAAATAGGCTATCTACATTTATTTGTGTTTGTGAATAAAGAGGAGAGCACAAAAGAATTGTATAAAAAATTATTGCAATCGTATGATTTGTATATGGGCGAGGCTGCTTTTTCATCTTTTGTTCTGTGTATGTCGGATCTTTCTTTAAGGAAGAGACGTGATTTTAATTGGCGAAAGTGAAAAAATAGTTGGCGAAAAAGTTCCATAGTGTAGCAACTCCGATAGCACAAAGCTTAGAAAAATAAAAATTCCATTTCAATTTTTCGTTTAAAATCCACAATGTAAAAGTATTGATGCTTAATCCAATTAAAGAAATTCCGAAGAATTCAATAAATTCCAACCCTATTTGGTCATTCGTACTTTCAAATGTCCATATGCGATTGAGGATATAGTTGCTTGTAGCAGCAATACAAAATCCAATGCCGTTGGATATAAATTTTTGTATTTTCAAAACCTCCTTGCAGAGGTAGGTGATTCCAAAATCAATAAAAACGCCCGAAAATCCTACGGCTCCGAACTTTAAGAATTTCCATAACGTAGCTTCTGTAAAAAAACTCATTGTATTTAGTAACGAACTCTTTTTCTTTTATGTACTTTTTTGATATATTTTACCGCACCGGGTTCATTAATCTCCAGGCCATAAGCTTGTTGTGTATCCAAATTTATTTTTAATCTCCAATAACGACTGCATCCTCCCTCGGTGTTCGTAATTTCAGAGTCCAGTTTTGGATCCAGTTTTGGATCCCACACAAAGTTTACCCATAAAATTTTGGCTCCGTAAGTATCTGTAAATCCAACGTATTGACGTTTATATTTGTTCATATTTTCATCGATAATCGGACACGATTCTTGATTTTCGTGATTTCGATTTAAATAAGCAATTTTTTTCTTTATTATTTTTTCGGCTTGTACAATATCATTGTTCGAAGGAGTATAACGTCCATCTTGATTTTCTATAGTAAAGTCTACATCAAATTCTTTGCTAAAAACATAAGCTTGATAATCGTTTGTTTTTACGATCGTACAAGTCCAACCGGGAGTAGGAGAGGGATTTGGCGACATCCATAATAACGCAAACAGCAATAATGTTTTCATGTATATTCATTTTTAATTTTAAATTGTTTTTTTAAGCCATGGAAATGAAATTCTATAAAGAACAGAATGCAACCTCTTTGAATACAAAGATTTTCCAGAGCTAAAAATTGGTTTGCAAAGGTACTTATAAATTCCAACTCTAGCAAAATTCTAACACTTTTTTTATTACTTTTCTCAGATTTGAGAGTAACCTTGTTCGAAAAAGATATACATACTTGAAAAGAGGCAAAAGAAGGTAAAAAACGAACTTGTAATTCGTTTTTTACCTTTGTATAAGATTTATTCTAAGAAGCTTAACGTGTCTTTAGACGTGAATTTTTCACAGTAATGACAATGCATCTTTAAATTTTCCTTATCTACGATTGTAAAACGTGTACGTATTTTTTCTGAATTTGTAATACATTTTGGGTTAACGCATTTTACGATGCTTTCAATTTTGTCGGGAATTTCAGTTTGGATTTTTTCAACGACCTCATAATTTTTAATTACAATTAAGCTTGCGGAAGGAGCTACGAGTGCTATCTTATTGATATCATCTTTCTCAAAAAATTTGTTTTTGATTTTTATAATGCCTTTCTTTCCAAATTTTTTGCTTGATAAGTTGTTTCCTATTAGCACTTCGTCTTCATATGCATCTAATCCTAAAATGTGAATAACTCTATATACTGCATGAGTTGGAATATGATCGATAACCGTACCATTGTCGATGGCCGATACTACTAATTCTTTTTTATTTTCCATTGTTTTATTATTTTTAATTGAGTGAATAAAACTGTATATTATCTGGCTCCTAATATTGCAGACATTAAAGCTTGGCGTACGTATACTCCGTTTTGAGCCTGTTGGAAGTAATATGCGTAGGGTGTAGCATCTACATCTGTTGTGATTTCATTTACGCGAGGCAGCGGATGTAATATTCTCATATTGGATTTGCAGCCTTTCAACATGCTTGCGGTAAGAATACACGAATCTTTTACTTTTTCGTACTCTAACGGATCCGGGAACCGTTCGCGTTGTACTCGTGTCATGTATATGATGTCGGCAGAAGGGATCACTTCATTTAAATCCGTATACTGATGGTATTTCAAATTTGCATTTTTAACGGACATTTTTACAGAACTGGGCATTTTTAATTCTTCGGGAGAAACAAAATGAAAAGTGGTGTTGAAATTACACATTGCTTGTGTTAACGAATGCACCGTTCTTCCGTATTTTAAATCGCCAACCAAAGCAATGTTCAAGTTATCTAATGTTCCTTGTGTTTTGCGAATTGAATACAAGTCCAACATACATTGTGTAGGGTGTTGGTTGGCTCCGTCTCCGGCATTAATGACTGGTACTTTTGAAACCTCGCTAGCATAGCGGGCACTTCCTTCACGAGGATTACGCATGACAATGAGATCGGAATAACTGCTAACCATAGTAATGGTGTCGTGTAATGTTTCGCCTTTTTGTACACTGGTACCTCCCGGGTCACTGAATCCGATGATGCGAGCTCCTAATTGGTTGGCCGCACTTTCAAAACTTAATCTTGTACGGGTGGAGGGTTCAAAAAACAAAGTAGCAACAACTTTATCTGTTAAAATAGGTTGTTTCGGATGTTTTTCAAATTCTTCAGCAATATCCAAAATCTGGATATATTCTTCTTTGCTGAAATCGGTAATCGAGATAAGATCACGTCCTTTTAAATTATTCATATCGTTTTATATTTATATTTGTATTCAATATTTTCGACAAAAAAAAAGCGACTAAAAAGCCGCTACAATTAAAAAAATATTATGTCGTCAATACCCATAGGTATTGCATGTGTTCCAGTTGTTTTATAATTCATTTTCCCAGTCATTTTTCAAACTTCAAAATCGTTACAAAAGTACTATAGTTTTTTTCTTTGGCAGTATCATCGCCAAGGGATTTATCAACATCTTGCTAACAGCGTTTCTATAGTATTGTTTGTCAAAATATTACTTTTTAATTCTTTTTAATCCCTCAATTGAATTTTCATAGCTTGAATTGATAGAAAGAACTTTTTCATATGCTTCCTTTGCACTGGAAAAGTCTTTTTTGAGCTCATAAGCATATCCTTTGTTATCTATTGCTTCAACAAAATTGGGATCTATTATGATGGCTTTTTCAAAAAAATCCAATGCTTTATCGTAGTTTTTTTGCTCTAATTGAATATAACCCAGATTATTCAACGTACTTGCGTGATTGGGGTTTATTACGAGTATTTTATTGTATTCATCAATAGCAAGTTCATACTTGCCTAAATCTTGGTATAACAACCCCAATCCATAATGAGCAAATGTATTATTAGGATTTAAAGATATGGCAGTGGTGAGGAATTCAATTCCCAATGGATTTTTATGAGATGCATATAGTAACCCCAGCTCTTCGAAAGCTTGTTCGTATTCGGGGTTGATTTCAATTGTTTTTCGAAAACTCTGAATAGCATTTGTTGTATCCCCTGTTTCTTTGAAAATGTATGCTTTCATGAAATAGGCACCGGCGTTAATAGGATCCATTTCAATTACCTTATTTATGCTTTCCATAGCCCTATCATAATCTCGATTGAAAAATGATATTTCTCCTAATTTTGAATAGGCCTCGATGCTTTTTGGATCTATTTGCAATGCTTTCTGAAGCTGAGCATAGCTTTCTTTGAGATCCGCATTGCGGAAATAAGAATCCGCTAAAAGGATATAGTATTTTACATTGCTGTTATCCAGTTGAATAGCTTTTTGAATACTTAGGATAGCTTCGTTGATTCGATCTTTTTTTAAAAGGATGATTCCCCGTTCATAGTGAAGTTCTGCATTTCTGGGGTCTTTCTTTAACTTCGCATCCACTAAAGCCAACATGTCTTCCGAATCTACTGTTTCAGCAGTTTTTTGCTGGCATGCTGCTACTCCTAAGAATATGAATAATAATGAAATAATCAATAATTTGCGATTTGCCATATCATGTTTGATTTTATACAAAGGTACATTAAAATATTGAATATTAAAAATGAGTCGATTTCAAAAAATAAATTCTTGATTTGATAAAACAAAATAGAATGGAGATCGTTATAACGATGTGCTTACTTATTTCAAAGATGTATTTTGGGCCGTCTCCTAAGGGGGGAGATGGCTTTTTTTGTATAGTTATTTTTTGTAATGAATTGTATTATAATTAATAGTCCTTAATGTTGGTAATTATGTAATTAATTTTTTCTGAATATAATTATGGAATACAAATAAAATTGTAATTTTGAAACATAATTACAGTCTCATTATTAGGAGGAATATAAATCGAAAATGAAGCCAAAATATGCAACGTCTAAGCAACGGAAAATCGTTTTAACATTGTCGGATAGAGATAATGCATTCTTGTTGGAATATGCCAGGGAACGCGAAATATCTCGTTCTGTTGCGGCCAAACAAATTATTCATCAGGCTTTAATGGAATATGCAAAAACCTTGGATAATTTTATTCCTGAAAACCAACTCCGATTGTTTGATAGTGTTCAGGTTGATATTTTTGAAATCATAGAAAAAGAAAAATAGGTTTATTTCTCGAAAGAACTAAAAATGGCTTCTGCTAAGACAATATCGAAAGGTGTTGTAATTTTGATGTTTTCTTCGTTCCCTTCAACGAGTGTTATCTTTGTATCTGTTGTAGATTCTATTACGGATGCATCATCAGTAAAATCGATTCGAAAATTGGTTTGGTATGCTTGTTTGATAAGATGAGATTGAAAACATTGTGGCGTTTGTACTAAACAGATATCGTTTCGATTTATATTTTTGCTTTGATTGTCTCCTATACGTTGCCGGATGCTTTCGGATGGAGTTATTACCGGAATTGCCGTTTTTTGTGTTTCTGCGGTATCAAAAACAGACCGGATGGTTTTATTTTTAACAAAGGGGCGTACTCCGTCGTGGATTCCCACGAGACAAGTATCGGGTATATGTGTTAATGCATTTTGTACAGAAAAAAAGCGTTCCTTGCCTCCGAAAACAAGTACATGAGGAACTTCAAAATTATATTCGGTACATATATGTTGCCAGTAGGAAATATATTCTTCAGGAAGCACCAGTATCATATGGATGGCTGTACTAAAATCGTAAAAACGCTCCAATGTTCTCATTAAAATGGGTTTACCATTTATAGGGAGAAATTGTTTCGGTATTTCGGAATGCATCCTTCTTCCGGAACCTCCGGCTACAATTATTATATATTTTTCCATTATTGTTTCAGATGGGATTTCGTATTTGATAGGCGAAAAGAAAAATGAGCCGGAATTTCCGGCTCATTTTTCCGTCACATGTAATAAATTATTTTATTAACATAGCATCTCCATATGTATAAAATTTATATTTTTCTTTTATTGCTTGTTGATAAGCTTCCATCATAAGTTCGTGGCCTGTAAATGCAGATACCATTATTAGCATAGATGACATGGATGGATGAAAATTGGTAATCATCATATCGGCAATACTAAAATTGTATGGGGGGTAAATAAACTTGTTGGTCCATCCTAAATATGGACGTATGGTTCCTGGTGTGGTTATTGCTGTTTCTACAGCTTTCATGGTAGTTGTTCCTACAATACAGATGCGTTTTCCCCGTACTTTCGCATTATTTATAATTCCGCATGCGTCTTCTTGGATGTGCATTTCTTCAGAATCCATACGGTGCTTTGTAAGATCTTCAACTTCTATTGGTTTAAAATTCCCCAATCCGGCATGTAATGTAACTTGGGCTACGTTAACTCCTTTTATTTCAAGTCTTTTCATTAGTTCGCGACTGAAATGCAACCCTGCTGTAGGGGCAGCAACGGCTCCTTCTTCTTTTGCATAAATGGTTTGGTAACGATCTGCATCTTCTGGTAAAATATTGCGAATTCGCAATAAGTCTTCAGGAAGAGGGGTATGCCCAAGGGTTTTAATAGCTGTAATAAATTCTTCGTGGGTTCCATCATATAAAAAGCGGACGGTTCTTCCTCGCGAAGTAGTGTTATCAATAACTTCCGCAATTAGTGCATCATTATGTCCAAAATATAATTTGTTTCCAATACGAATTTTTCGAGCAGGATCTACGATTACATCCCAAAGACGGCTTTCGCGATTCAATTCTCTAAGCAAAAATACGGTAATTTTCGCTCCGGTTTTTTCTTTTTCTCCGTACAATAAGGCAGGAAATACTTTGGTATTGTTTATTACTACAACATCTTCGGAATCAACATAATCAATCATGTCTTTAAACAGCTTGTGCTCTATTGTTTTGTGTTTACGGTCGACAATCATCAATCGGGCTTCATCGCGAAGTTTAGAGGGTTTTTCAGCAAATAAATCTTTAGGTAATGTGTACTTAAATTGGGATAATTTCATACTAATATTTTATAAAACTTTGATTTTTAATTAAGTGATGGACTCTTACTATTATAAATTTCGTGCAAATATACATTTAACAATACTCCTTTGTCAAGTTATTTAACAATAAAGTTATGTAAAGGGATAAAAACATTTTGATTTATAATTGATTGTATTTATTTTCTGTGATTTTGTGTTTAACACTTCTATGCTTTTTGCTTTGTTAAATATTCTTTAATTGAATCAATATTCAGAGCATCAATGCGTTGAAACCTTCCAATTCGTTCTCTACATAGTTTTGACAGATAAGCTCCCGAGCCTAATGCAGTTCCATAATCGCGAGCAATGGATCGGATGTAGGTTCCTTTGCTACATTCGATTCGGAAGTCAATCTCGGGTAAATCAATGCGAGTGATCTCAAATGTTTTGATAAAAATCTTTTTAGGTTCGATATTGATATCTTCATTTTTTCGTGCATAGTCGAAAGCTCGTTTACCGTTGATTTTTACAGCAGAAAAAATAGGTGGTATTTGTTGAATTTCTCCTATAAATTGCTTGGTGGTTTCGAGGATCAGTGTTTCGGTGATGTGATCTATAGGATATGTTGCATCAACGGGTTTTTCCATATCAAAACAAGGCGTGCTGGCCCCTAATATAAAGGTACCTGTATATTCTTTTTCTTCAGCTTGATATGATTCTATTTTTTTTGTGGCTTTTCCCATGCATACAATCAACAATCCTGTCGCTAAGGGATCTAGCGTTCCAGCATGTCCGATTTTTAATTTTTTTAGGCCGAATTCATGCCGTACAATGTGCTTTATTTTATTAACGACTTGAAAAGATGTCCATTTGTAGGGTTTGTCAATAAGTAGCGTATGTCCTTCTTTTAATTCTTCTGTTGTCATAAGTATTGATTACAAGAAAAGTGTAAATATACCGATGATGGCGCAATAAATGGCGAAATATATTAATTTACCGTTTTTTACGATGTTAATCATCCATTTACATGCAAAACATCCTGCCACAAAAGCTGCTAGAAATCCAATTACCAAAGAAACCGTTGGAATCGTAGATGTTATGACTTCCGCATTTCCTTTTATGAGTTTTAATGCATCAAGTAATGCTTCTCCCAAAATAGGAGGAATAACCATAAGAAAAGAAAATTGGGCTAGTGTTTCTTTTTTGTTTCCTAGAAGTAACCCCGTTGCAATGGTACTTCCGGAACGGGATAATCCCGGTAAAACAGCGCATGCTTGAGCGAGCCCGATAACGAATGCATCTTTCATGGAAATATGTTCTTTATGACGGGGTTTTGCAAAATATGCAAAGGTTAATAATAATGCCGTTACGAGTAACATACATCCTATTATGGTAAGTCCGGAACCAAAAAAAGCTTCTACGGAATCTCTAAAAAAAAGCCCTACGATTAGAATAGGAATCATAGAGATAAGAATGTTTATGGTATACTTTGTTTCACTATTCCATTGAAATTTGAATAGCCCTTTAAATATCCATATAATTTCCTTCCACAAAACAACTAAAGTACTAAGCACCGTTGCTATGTGTACAACAATAGCAAAATTTAGATTTTCATCTCCTTTAATTCCGAAAAGTGTTGACCCTATAACAAGATGTCCACTGCTACTTACGGGCAAATATTCCGTTAATCCTTGAACCAATCCAAGAATTAATGCCTCAAACCATTCCATAAATTGTGTGTATTATTTGATGTTTTTTATTCTTTGGAGCGAATCATAATAGCAAATACTTCAATAATCAAACCTGCTACGATAAGTAGAGGAGCAATAACCAAACGTTGAACATTGAAAATATTTTCATTGAACACGTTAGGATCATCTGAACCTCCTCCTATTAAGCATAAATAACCGATAACAAGAACTACGATACCGGCTATTAAAAGGATATAATTTTTCTTTCCAAAAGTAAAACTAAATTTCGATTTGGTTTCTTCTGTAGAATTACTTTTTGTGTTTGGTGTAGGTCTCATATATTTATTGTTTAATTTTACATTAATATAAATGTTCGTTTTTTCGGTTTAAATAGTAATTTATTGAGAAATACGTGGATGCTAATGAGATAACAACGCCCACTCCTAAAATAATTCCTCCAATAATTAAGTAAGGTGTTTTGTTTTCAATTAAATTAATATTTGCATTGAATTGGTTATTGATAATGAATACGAGAGAACCTAAAAACAAAAGGGCAATCAGTCCTCCGCAAAGTCCATAAAAGATACTTCTTTTTAAGAAAGGACGAATGATAAAACTGCGTTTTGCACCTACCAGTTGCATTGTTTTAACAGTATATCGTTTTGCATATATCGCAATTTGTATAGTGTTGTTTATGAGAATGATAGATATAAACAAAAGCAATGCCGTAAATAATACTAAAAACCAGGCTAATTTGTAAAAAATATTATTAACCTCATTGATAGTCACTTCTTGATAAATAACGTCGGTAACGTTGGGCCGGGATTTTACGCTTTTGATAAATATCTCAAGATTTTTAGTGGAGTTTTCGGAGATAATGTCTGATACTAAATTTACTTCTAACGAAGGGAATAAAGGGTTATAACCTAAAAAGTTGACAAAATCTTCACCTAAATCGGTGGTGAAATTTTTAGCCGCTTCCTCTTTAGAAATGTAATTTACAGATTTTATATATGGATATAGTTCTTTTTTTTCAAGTGTTTGTTTAAGAGCCAAAATTTCATGCTCTTCGGCATCTGGAGTAAGTATTACGTTGTATAAAATATTTTCTTTTATTTCATTTGTATAGCGATATGAATGAAATCCCAAAACCATTAATAATCCTAGTACAAAGAGCACTAAAGCAATACTAAAAATAGTGGAAGTATATGCTCCCCAAAGTTTTATAGGTTGATGTTTATTAATTTTTTTGCCTTTCATAATTGCAAAAGTACACTTTTTTTTGTAACTGGAATTGTGTTTTTATTGGAGTTCGTTAGAAAAAATGGAAGTTTTGGTATAAGTATTTAAAAATAAATATTATATATGAAAATGAGTATAATGAATTTTATAATGTAGGGGTGTTGTATGTGCACATAAAAAAAGCCACTTAAGTGGCCTCTTTTAATATGAATTATGTTTTTGTTTTTATTAGTTGGCTAACATTACAGGCATTACAAGCATTAAAATGTCTTCTTTCGGTTCCTCGTCTTCGTATACGGGGAATAGAATTCCTGCACGGCTGGGATGCGAAAGCTCCATGAGAACGTTTTCGGTATCAATATTGTTAACCATTTCGATTAGAAATTTTGCATTAAACCCAATTTCCATAGGATCTCCTTCGTATTCACAAATCATTTTTTCTTTTGCATCATTTGAATTTTCAATGTCTTCCGCTGAAATGATTACTTCTTTCGCACTGGTTTTTAATCGTACTTGATGTGTGGATTGGTTTGCAAAAATGGAAACACGTCGTAAGCTGTTTAAAAAGTCATTCCGATTTAATATTAATTTATTCGGATTTTCTTTTGGAATAGCCGCTTCGTAATTTGGATATTTTCCATCAACTAAACGGCAGATGATATAAAAGTTATCGAAAGTAAAAAATACATTGGTTGCGTTATATTCTACTGTAACATCTGAATCTTCTTTGTTCGATAATAAAATATTTTTAACAATGTTGATAGGTTTTTTGGGGAGAATAAAGTTGTTAGATTCTTCGGTGTGTACGTCTAAACGGCGATAACGAACTAATTTGTGTGCGTCGGTAGCTACAAAAGTGATATAATCGGGTGTCATTTCGCAATAAATCCCTGACATTTGTTGACGCATCTCGTCGTTGCTTGTAGCAAAATATGTTTTTGTAATTGCGTTTACCAAAATGGAAGCAGGAATAGTTGTTTTTGTAGTATCTACTTGTTCTTGCAACGTAGGATAAGTATCCGGATTTTGACCGGCCAATCTATATTTTCCTTCTCCGGAAGTAATATCTACAGTAAAATTATCGGGATTTACCGAAAATGTCAACGGAACGTCATTAAGTGATTTTAAAATATCCAACAATATTTTAGCAGGTACTGCAATTTCG
>CAYYUE010000023.1:0-17916 GCA_964474745.1 uncultured Bacteroidaceae bacterium
CATGCAGGCATTCTTCATGCATAGGGGATTCATGCAGTATGCTTCCTTGAAAATCAATTGTTCGGGAATCACCTGAATATATATTTCCATACGGATCTTTTCCGACTCTACCCACTCCTATAACGTAAGAACAGTTTTCGACAGCACGGGCTTGAAGCAATATTTTCCATACATCGGATCTTTGTTGCGGCCAACTTGCAATAATAAGCGCAAGATCATAACCGAATTGTTCTTCTTTGTATGTATTACGCATCCATGAGGGAAAACGCAGATCATAACAAATGAAAGGGGAGATTTTCCATCCGTTTAACTCGAACACTTGTACTTGTTTTCCGGGTGTTATGGCTTTAGATTCGGCACCTATTCGAAATAAATGTCGTTTATCGTAGGAACCGAATTCTCCTGAAGGTTTTATCCAGTATAATCGGTTGTAGTATTTTTCATTTTCTTGTATGAACCAACTGCCGACAACCGTACAACAGTATTGAGCAGCCATTTGAGCAACCCACTCAAAGGTTTTTCCGCAGGGAGGTTCCGCCAACGTTTCGATATGTGATGAGAAACCGGTAGCAAAGGTCTCCGGCAATACGAGTAGATCCACATTCGGTTGCAAGGCAGCAAGCTGTTGTTCTATATGTTTATAATTGGAAGTTTTATCTTCCCATATTATATTTTGTTGAAAGTAACCGATTTTCAAGTCTTTCATGGTGTGCGCATTATTTCTAATACAACAATCGTATGGTTATTGTGTTAATGGTTTTTATTACAGCAATATATCTTCCAAATATTGTTTCAATTGAACCGGAGTTACTCCATATTCAATAACACCGTCTTTAGCATACGATATAGCTCCTGTTTGTTCTGATACAACTACGGAAACGGCATCAGAAATTTCTGTTATTCCAATTGCAGAACGATGGCGCAGACCTAAATTCGGATCAATTTCGGAGTTCGACGATACCGGCAATATGCATCGTGCTGCTATAATCCGATTGCCTTTCACCAATACAGCTCCATCGTGCAACGGAGCATTTTTAAAGAATAATGTTTCCAATAAAGCCGGTGAAGCGGCCGCATCTATCGTTTCTCCGCTTGCTGTAATATCGTTTAGTTCATTTTGCTGCATAAAGACAATCAAGGCTCCTGTTTTGGATTGCGACATATGCATGCAAGCCTGCACGTAGGCATCCAAATTCAGTGTATCTTTTTTAGTTACATCTATTTTCCAAAACAAAAAACGTTTTTTACTTCCTATGAATGATTTGGTACCCAATAACAATAGAAATCGACGTATTTCGGGTTGAAAAACCACCACCAAAGCCAATACTCCCATACTTATGAATTGACCTAGTATATCGGAGAGCAAACGCATTTGCAACAACGTAACAATTTTCCAAACCACATAAATAGCGACAAGTCCTATAAATATACGCATGGCATTTGTACCTTTTACCAATTTGTATATTTCATAAAAGAAATAGGAAACCAACAATATATCAATAATGTCTATAAAATGAATATCCGGAATTCCTTGAATGACTAAAAAATTCATCGTTTTACTTGTTTATTGCTTGAATAATTTTTACACATTCCACCGCCTCTCGTACATCATGAACACGAAGCATTTTTGCGCCTTGTAAAAGCGCATAGGTATTCAACACCGTTGTACCGTTCAATGCCTCTTGAGATGAGGTGTTAAAATATTTGTATATCATAGATTTACGAGATATGCCGACCAACATAGGTTCTTTAAACAACGAAAATTCCCGCATCTTCTTCATCAATTCGTAATTGTGTTCTACAGTTTTGCCAAAACCGAATCCTAGGTCTAATATCACATCTTTGACTCCCAACAAATAAAGTTGTTCCAATTTTTGTGAAAAATAGAGTGTCAATTCTTGTACAATATCTTTATACATCGGTTGTTTTTGCATTTCATTGGGAAGGCCCTTCGTATGCATCAAAACATACGGCAATTGTAAATCGGCAACCGTTGCAAACATCTTTTCATCGAACTGACCTCCCGATATATCGTTAATCATATCTGCTCCGGCGTCTGCAACAACTTTTACGACCTCCGACCAGCAGGTATCTACCGATAATATCGCTTCCGGAAATTCTTTTCGAAGCATGGTTATAATGGGTTTCAACTTTGCGATTTCTTCTTCCACAGGCAATAGTTCTGCTCCGGGACGAGAGGATACGGCTCCCACATCAATAATACGCCCGCCTTCTTCCAATATGGTTTGGGCTCTACGCGCTATTTGCGATTCGGTGATATAGGTTCCTCCGTCGTAAAACGAATCCGACGTGCAGTTCAAAATACCCATAACCATGGGTTCTGAAAATGTCAACAATTTTTTACCGCAACATATCGTACTATCTGGAGAAATATTTGTATCTTTGTTCGTCATTTTTTATCTAAGTATACAGTACATTTAAAACTTATTCATCGGAGTTACCGAGTTTTAAGGTATTTCTAACATGCAACAGAATAAACAATCGCAGAACAGAACTTTAGATAACTCAAATACAGTGCGAAATTACAAATAAACTTACAATAATTCCGGAAAAAATGGATAAAACAGTAGAACAATTTGATAATGAGATACAAAAATGTCGCCATGTTTTCGAAATGAAAACCAAGGATTACGGCACCTCATGGCGCATTTTACGTCTATCATCGCTTACCGATCAAATTTTCATCAAAGCGAATCGGATTCGAAGTATTCAAATGACCGGAATACATAAGGTGGATGAGGGTATTGTTCCTGAATTTATTGCGATCGTAAACTATTCGGTAATTGCTCTTATTCAAATAGAATTGGGCCTCGAAGGAGAACAAGATTTGCCCTTTGAAAAGGCATTGAAACTTTACAACAAGCACATCAACACGGCAAAGGAATTGATGCTGAATAAAAATCATGATTATGGAGAGGCTTGGCGTTCCATGCGTGTCAGTTCTATGGTAGATCTTATTTTGATGAAATTAAAACGAATCAAACAAATTGAAGACCACGGAGGGGAAACGCTGGTTTCGGAAGGTGTTGAAGGTAGTTATAACGATATCATCAACTATGCCATATTTTCATTGATACAACTTACCCAATATAAAAACTAAAAGCACATATTGTTTTATGAATACAAACAACCAGATGAAAAAAGAACAAATTAAAAAAAACATCGATTATTGTTGCAGATGGATTGTAGGATTGGTATTTTTATTTTCCAGCTTTGTAAAAGGTGTCGATCCCTTGGGTACATCGTACAAAATACAAGAATATATGACCGCATGGAGTATCGGCGACATTACCTTCGAGTGGGCACTGCCTCTGGCAACTTTCATGTCGGTAACGATGATCGTTCTCGAATTTCTTATCGGGATCCTTCTAATAACCAATTCTTACAAAAAATTAGGAGCTTGGTTGCTCCTGCTGATGATGTTGTTTTTTACCGTAACGACTCTAATCGACGCTATTACAAACAAGGTAACGGATTGCGGATGTTTTGGCGACGCCATAAAACTTACGAATTGGGAAACATTCTGGAAAAATGTGGTACTGATGGTACTTACGCTTGTCATTTTTGTATTTCGAACTATCCCGAAAAAGAAAAAAACGTTTGAACAAGATATACTGATAGCTATTTTTGCCATCGCGGTCATGATAGGTTTCCAATTATATAATATAGCCAATGACCCTATATTGGACTTCCGCCCATGGAAAGTAGGAAACCGCATGTTGCCTGAGGAACAGGGTGAAATTAAAAGTTATTTGATATACAAAAATAAAGATACGGGTGATACAACTGAATTTCTATCAGAAAAACTCATGGATTATTATCAAGATTCGAATTGGGTTGCTTCATGGGAATTTGTAGATAGCAAGGTTGTGGATCCTAATGAAATTTATGCACCGGGGTTCTCTATGTTGGGAACGGACAACATGGATTATGCCAAAGACATCATCGGGTCTCCGGATTTTGTTCTTATTGCCACCATTCATCATTTGAATGATGTTACGGAAAAAGGAATTAAAAGTTTGAAACGGGCAAGCAATTATGCTCAAGAAAAGGGGATTCATTTCGTGTTGCTTGCGCCTACAGCTTCCTCTCAAGAGGATATTACCGACTTTTTATTTGCCAATCAATTGGATAATGTAGAATTTTATTACGCCGACGAAAAAGCAATAGAAACCATGTTACGTTCCAATCCGGGATTCATTATGCTAAAAGATGCCACCGTAGTGGGTAAATGGCATTATAAGAATGTTAACAGGCTAGTCAATACGGCCCTGGAAGATTTTGAAATTTAAAAATAAGTATACCCTATGAAGAAAATCCTTTTATTGAGTTTCCTTATTGCTTTGGCAACAACGGGATGGACTCAAAACAAAGAGCCGGAAGATCGCGGATATGCGGTAAAGGTAGGAGATCCTGCTCCGAATTTTATGCTTTCTTATCTCGACGGATCTCAGAAAGAGCTTTCCGACTTAAAAGGGAAAGTTATTATGTTGCAATTTACGGCAGGATGGTGTAAAGTGTGCCGCCAAGAAATGCCGCATATTGAAAAAGAAATATGGCAAATATATAAAGACAATCCGAATTTTGTCCTTATCGGAGTCGATTTAAAAGAATCGCCGGAAAAAATAGAAAAGTTTATTGACGATATGCAAATTACATATCCATTGGTGAAAGATGAGAATGGCGACATTTTTGGCCTTTATACCAAAAAAGGAGCCGGAGTAACACGTAATATCATCATTAACCGGGAAGGAACCATTGTGTTTTTAACACGGTTGTTCGATCGTGAAGAATTTAATAAAATGAAAGAAATCATACGCAACGAGCTTTCTGAAATAGAGCCTTAGTATGACATGGGAATAACCATTTTATATACAATAGTCTTTATGTTTGTTATACTATAAACCAATAAAAAACAAAATAAAAATGATACAGAGAATCCAATCAATCTATTTAGTTCTTGCCTTAGTCGGTATTGTATTGCTTTTTATCTTTCCTACAGCCACGTTCGAAGTGAAAGCATCCGACGGTATTGTTACAACGTCAAGTCTTGACCTTATTAAACAGCCCGATATTGTGAATACCGACACCGGCGTATTTTATATCGGACAAAGTTCGACAACATTACTCGTTATAGCCATCCTATTGGGTATTGGAATTTTAGGAAGTATATTTTTATACAAAAATAGAATATTACAAATGAGAATAGTTGCCATATTAGGGCTTATCAACTTAATATATGTAGGTATTATGTTTTTATTTTCACTCGACAAATCGGAACAAGCCCTTGCTCCTTTAGGAGCTATCGTTATCAATTATTCGGTAGGTATATTTGTGCCTTTAATTACGGTTATATTTTTATTTTTAGCTCAACGAGCTATTCGTAATGACGAAATGAAAGTACGCGCCGCCAACAGAATTCGATAAAACAACTTAAACGCATAAAGAAACTCAACAATTTGTTGAGTTTTTTTTATGTTATCACATCCTTATTTTCATAGGGCATCTATCCATCGGCATATCTATAGAATCTTTCGCATCCGTGCATTCGAGAACGTTGTGATTGGCTATTCTTTGAAAAAAGACCGGTACTATATTTGTTCTGTAAAGAATTTACAGCGCATATACTGTTGTTACAGAAAACTTGCTAGCTTGGTCTTTGGTATAAATCATACTCAATAATGGAGCCTTTTTGACAAGAAGGACCTTTTTCAGCAATAAAGTGAAAATACATGCCTCTAAAATATATGTGCAAAACACATCTGTTTTTCTCATTTCAACCTATAAGAACAAAAAGATTTTCGATTTGAATCAAATCGAAAATCTTTTCTATTTGCACGGCCTGTATTTCTCCATCTTTTATCAGATTTACCTTATGCAAGCAATCGGATCGGGGCTACATTTGTTATCATTGTTATATTCATAACTATTTAAGCATTCATTATTAAATGATTAAAACATGTAACCAAATCTTAATGTTAGAGAAACCTATTAGTAACCCTTCACTCCTACTTTTGCAATCGAAAAGGAATAAAGAAACAAGTAATATTCGGCCAAACATTACTTACGGAATAGAATAAAAAAGTAAATAAACCAAATTATAACACAATGAAAAAAATAACAATTACTGTAGCAGCTGTTTTATTGAGCATGGCTACCTTTGGACAAGAAAGCACAACACAACCGGAAAAAAAAGAAGCACCGAAAGGAAAACCTATTATTACTATATTTAGTAATTTCCATGCCGGATTCGGGGATGCAAAAGACGACATCGGCTTTGAGTTAGAACGCGCCTATTTAGGGTATCAATATGAATTCAACAGCAATATATCTGCAAAAGTTGTTTTCGATATGGGAAAATCGGGTAGCGTTAGTGATTTAGAACGCCTTGTTTATGTAAAGAATGCTCTTTTGACATGGAAAACAGGAAACTTCACATTGAACGCAGGGTTAACGGGTTTGGAACAATTTAATTTACAAGAAAAATTTTGGGGACATCGTTATGTAATGAAATCTTTTCAAGACGAATATAAATTCGGAAGCAGTGCAGACCTGGGAGTTGTAGGTATGTACAAATTCGCCGATTGGATTTCTGCGGATCTTACGATTGTGAATGGAGAAGGATATAAAAAGGTTCAAGTCGATAATCAATTACTTTATGGTGGGGGTATCACTTTAAAGCCCATTGAATCTCTTACTTTGCGAGTATACGGCGATTATAAAGGAAAGCAAAATGCGGATTCTACAGAAACAGGACAAGAAAATTTAGCTTTATTTGCCGGTTATCAACATAAATATTTCTCCATCGGAGCGGAATATAATATGTTGTTCAACAGCAAAAATAAAACGGACAAGAACCAGTCGGGTGTTTCGGCATATGCTTCTGTAAAACTACCTAAGAACTTTGAAGTGTTCGGACGTTGGGACTATTTAGCCTCCAATAACGATTGGAATCAAGCAAAAGACGGTCAAATGATGTTGATCGGCCTACAGTATGCCCCAACGAAAAACATAAAACTTTCTCCGAACTTTCGCATGTGGCTTCCCTCTGATTCGAATGCAAAAGCCCAGCCTTTTGTTTACCTGAATTTGGAAGTAAAACTGTAATACAAATAAAATAAATCACTTTATATAAAGATCAAATGCCTATGAAACGAAATGTTCTTATTGGAGTTACCATCGGAGGTTTTCTATGTGTCATTCTCCTGTTTTCAAAAGGAACCCAATGGTACACTTCGAACGCGGAAAGCAAATTGCCGCAAAAAGTTTCCGAGTTGATTCATCAAAGTTATGCCGATGAAAAAATCATCTACATGGAAATCGTCAACGGAATCAATGGAAAGAAAGAGTATAAAGTATCGCTTTCCAGTGGTACTCAGATAGAGTACAAAGAAAGTTCGGACCGAATAAGTATACGGTAAACGTAGCGGCAAAAACGAAAGCGTACAGAACATAATATGTTTATTATGTTCTGTTTTTTTATGTCCGATGTATTGCAAATAAGGGAGATTTTTTATGCCTGCCATAAAAAGGTCCCCACCTAAAGCGGGTCGTTAAAAAACATTTGTCTTTTAACACATCTGCGTTTTAATATATTGAACATTTTGTCTTTTAAACATATTATCAGAAGTGCGGACAAAGTCGTGGTTGCGGGTTTTTTAAAGGCGAGATCGGAAAGCGGGAGGTTCCGTTGGTTGTACATAAAAAAAAACACGTACATTTGTATGCGATTGATAAGTTGTGGAATAAACAACAACCTACTAAACAGCAATAAATTAATATAATTATAAAGCCCATGAATTACGATGTTATAGTCATAGGAAGCGGCCCCGGAGGGTATGTTGCAGCAATCAAATCTGCTCAACTGGGGATGAAAACAGCCATAATAGAACGTGAAAATCTCGGCGGTATTTGTCTCAATTGGGGATGCATTCCCACCAAAGCGTTACTGAAAAGTGCGCAAGTATACAATTATGTATCCCATGCATCGGCATATGGAGTTACGGCACAACCTGCCGTTCCGGATATAACCGCCATGGTATCGCGCAGCCGGGGTGTTGCCGAAACCATGAGCAAAGGGGTGCAATTTTTATTAAAGAAAAATCAGGTGGATGTGATAACGGGTTGTGGAAAGGTGAAACCCGGAAAACAGGTGGAGGTTTGTAATGCCGAAGGCGAAACGGCCTTGTATCAAGCCAACCATATTATTATCGCTACGGGAGCCCGTTCGCGAAACTTGCCTAATTTACCGCAAGACGGGAAAAAAATCATCGGTTACCGGGAAGCCATGACTTTGCCGGAACTTCCTAAAACGATGGTGGTGGTAGGATCGGGAGCTATCGGAAGTGAATTTGCATTCTTTTACCAATCTATAGGAGTACAGGTTACCCTTGTAGAATTTATGGCGAATATTGTTCCGAACGAAGACGAGGATGTATCGGCTCAGCTAAGCCGGTCGTTTCGTAAATCGGGCATGAAGGTGATGACTTCCGCATCGGTCGAAAAAGTCGATATCGAGGGCGATATTTGTCGGGTAAGTGTACAATCTAAAAAAGGTACGGAGGTTATTGAGGCCGATATCGTGTTATCAGCCGTAGGGGTAACCACGAATCTTGAAAACATGGGATTGGATGAAACGGGTATTGCTGTAGAGCGTACCAAAATTATTGTAGACGATTATTATAGAACGAATGTGGATGGATATTATGCCATCGGAGATGTGGTACACGGTCCGGCATTGGCTCACGTGGCTTCGGCTGAGGCCTTGGTATGTGTAGAAAAGATTGCAGGTTTGCATCCTGATCCTATCCGGTACGACAATATTCCGGGATGTACTTATACGACACCGGAGATTGCGTCGGTGGGTATGACGGAAAAGGCAGCACGCGAAGCCGGATTGGATATTTTGGTAGGTAAATTTCCGTATACGGCATCGGGAAAGGCTACTGCGGGGGGTAATCGCGACGGATTTATCAAAATGATTATCGACGCGAAAACGGATTTGATTTTAGGTGCACATTTTTGCGGAGATAATGTTACGGAAATGATTTCCGGAATGGTTGTAGCTCGACAAAACGGAGTTACGGCGAAGCAAATTGTGCACTCCATACATCCGCATCCTACGATGTCGGAAGCCATTATGGAAGCTATTGAGCAGGCTTATGGAAAAGCAATTCATTTATAATTGAAAGAGGCATTTCCAAGGGTCTTTTAAACGAACTCTATAAAAGGCCTCAAAAAGTATCCCTTTTTGAGGCCTTTTATTATTCTTCAACGTTGTTTTTTTCTTCTATACAACTGTAAAATACCTCTCTTTTGGGGGTAAGAAAACACGGATAAGGGCATTTGCCCTGAGTGAGTGTCAGTTACTTTTTGTTGGCTTTTGTTTTGAAATAAATTTGAATTCCTGACCGTTGATAAATCTGTCTGGAAAGGGAGAAGTCGGTATCGTATATCAAATTCATGCTGACAAAAGCGGCCAACCATGAATTTACTTTAAACTCAATAGTTGATTCCCAGTTGAAATCGGTTTCACGAGCTACTGCTTTCTGATATTCCCAAAATACTTCCAATCGGGTATATAAATTGATATTGGAAAAAATATCCTTCTTAAAGTAAAATCGCAGATACGATCCCCATCCCATATAAGAAGTTCCGGTACTTACGCCGTAATTGGAAGGAAGAATCCGCTCATCCAATACGAAGGTGCTTTTCCCTGTCAAAAACGAAGCGGAGACATTCCAATTCTCTTCTTTGTATTCAAACCCGAACGAGGTCAACAAATAGGCGGGCGAGAAAAAGGTCGACAACAAAGTCGGCTCTTGGTCGGAATTGGCATAAAACTTATAGCTGTCGTAAAACTGTGATTTAAAATTCACGGACATATTGCAATTCCATCTATTTTTGAGTTTATACGAAAATGTAGATGTCAGGTCCATTTTATCGTCGCTTTTGCGTAAGTATTGCGAATCGTCGAATGTACCGTCGGCATCCATATCAATTCTTAGAAAACCGAAAGCCACATCTATTCGGCTGTCCCACGTATATCGAGGCTTGGTATACACATAAGTACCCACATAGCCTATAGTCAATGCCGTTTGCGTATATCCGTCGGAAGCCCAGTTATCAAAATAAAATTGCTCGAACCGTAAAGTCGGAAGAGAAAATATTCTCCAGGGAGAAACGATTACCGGTATACTTTGAACTCCTTGAGCAGAATCGGACACGACGGTATCGCTTTTGGAAACAGCGGTGGTATCTTGTACAGTCAAACTATCGGAAATCCCCCATCCGCTCCTCGGAATCGAAGCCGCACAGGCGGTTCCCCAAAAAACCATCGCAATAACAATAAAAAAAATACTTTTCTTATGCATAACCCCGGATCGCATTTTGCTAATTACTATACTTCTATTCATCACAACGCCGTATTGTCTTCTCCTTTACTTGGAAGCCGTTATGGAATTCATTACCTCCTGTATCAAACTGTTTTCGAAACCTTTTGAGGCAAGATACAACATCAATTTTTGTTTTTTTTGCAGTGTATTCCCACTCTTTTCAATCGTTTTCCACTTCTGAACGGCTATGGTATGCAGCGTTTCTTTATACCGGTTATCCGTCAACGTTGCTAATGCCGCTTCAATCACCTGTTTGGATATCTGATATTGTTGCAATTGATATCCGATTTTTATTTTCCCCCATTTCAGCATCCGGAATTTTCCCTGAGCAAAAGCGACAGCATAACGTTGTTCGTCCAAAAAACACTCTTGTGTAAGCATCTCTACAATCGCTTCAATATCTTCTTTCGGAGCCTGCCATTCCATCAATTTTTTTCTTACGGTAAACGCACACTGTTCGCCTTGTGCGCAATATTTCTGTGCTTTAGCTAAAAAATAGGATCGATGATCTATCATATAAATTCAAAATCTATTATCTTACCTGTAGGGTGGAAAAATACAATTATCCGACTATTTTTTTCCCGTATTGCAAAAGTAATACTTTTTTTCGAATCATCAAAATGAATGTCAGAAGCCCGAAAACAAGAGGACTTTATCCTGTCATACCGGGTTAGCGACGAAGGTTTGTATAGATACATATACGAAGTATTTTCCTAACTTTTGTATTCGTATTAAAATCGGCTCCGTAGGTTTTCTTTTGTATTGGACCGATGCAGACGGCAATCTTCGGGCATATTAACCTTTCATGCGGAGTTTATACAAAAAACAACCGTGCAGGTATTCTTAATTATAATAGAGCATATCCCTTGTTCAATAGTGGTTGTGGAAGACCTGGTACTAAAGGGGATATTGCTATACAATAGAGAACACCCACACGATATGCATATCATTTAGAGATTTCCTTTGTGTTTTTTAACCTCATCTACGAGTTTTGAAAAGGATTTATCTCTTTTGCGCTTTTCATGCTCGGAAGTGGAAAAATGCCACGCTTCCCGTCGCAGTTTCAGATAGCTCTCATAAACTTTACGGTCTATTATGCCGCTGTTTACGGCTTCCAAAACCGCACAGCCGGGTTCGTCCGTATGCTTGCAATCTTTGAAACGGCACCCTTTTGCATGGTCGGAAATATCCAGAACTTCTGCAAGCGAATCGGGGCTGTCCATAACCAGACCAAATTCCCGAACGCCCGGAGTGTCGATCAATACTCCTGAACCATCCATCAACAGCATTTCCCGACGGGTTGAAGTATGTCTTCCTTTTCCTGTGGAGAGGCTTATATCGGATGTGAGCAATACGGATTTCCCGCAAAGCGTATTCACCAGAGAGCTTTTCCCGACGCCTGAAGAGCCGACAAACACAACCGTTTCGCCTTGGGGTATAAATTCCCTTAACCGGAAAATTGTTTCGGGTTGACGGATACTCGTAAAAAACACGGGCATCTGACGGACGATGTGCTTTATTTGTTCTTCTATCGCTTGCCTGTCAAAGTCCAAATCGGCTTTATTAAGCAGCAAGATCGGTTTGATCTGTTCTTCGCATACCTGAACCATAAAGCGTTCTGCTCTGCGAACATTGAAATTACCATCGAGGCTTTGCACAATAAATGCTGTATCCACATAAGAGGCAATGGCTTGTTTATCGGCAACCGTTCCGTTTTTCTTGCGATACAAGGTCCGTTGGCGCGGCAGCCTATCCACAATAATCCCTTTATCGTCATCGAATGGTTGAAAAAGCACCCAATCGCCTGTACAGGGTAGTTCGAAATCCGATTTTCCGTACATCATGTTTCCCGTTAGCTCGCACTGAAACAGTCCGTTTTCGGAAACAACCTCGCAGCATGTGCGGTGTACTAAGGATATCCGGCCGTGGATAAGAGCATTGTATGTCGATTCTTGCTTGAGTCGGTTCAATTCGTCATTCCAACCGTAACTATGTAAATCAATCATTGTCCTATCTTTTTTGCGATGAAAAATGTATACCCGTAAAATTCTTGATACTTGCGGTATAGTTCTTCTTCAAGAGATTGAAGGGCATTGAACTCTTCGGCAATTTTATTTCCTGCATATTTCTTCAGAAATATCTCCCTCGCCGCAACATTCGGAGCAAAGTAATGCTCTGTCCAGCAAGTTGACGGAAGAATAAATGTAGCCACGGGAAGATACCCCGCCTTGTGTATTTTGGTTACTTGATTCGGAATCGTATCTATTTCAGGATAGGCATCCATCCAGAAATCGTTGATTTCCGCGGGGCGTTGGTCTGTAAACCACGAACTTTCCGAAACGGCAATATATCCTCCCGGTTTCAAATACTTACGCCACTCCTTCAACCCCCGTTCAAAGCCGATATTGTAAATGGCCCCTTCGGACCAAATCAAGTCCAATTCTTCATACTGAAAAGGAAGGTTGTCCATGGAGCCTACAATCCCTTTTACCCTGTCTTGGAAGCCTGACTGCCGTGCATTACGATTGAAAACAGTAATAAAACCGGGAAGAAAGTCGAGCCCGGTAATCCGTCCCGGTGCATGTTGAGCCAACACCATGGTTTGTCCGCCTGTTCCGCAACCGATGTCGGCGATAAGGGATGTGTCGGTAAGATTCTCTACAAAGTTCAACGCCTTTAATGTTACTTCGGGGCTTCCGGGCCCTTGTCGTTCCATATTGGAAAAAAAGTCGCAGATCAAATCAAGTTCGAATTCGTGAATTGTTTTATTTTCGTTACTCATTATTTTACTCTATTTTGCCTACATAAAAAGCATTACAATGCTTCCTTATTGTACGCAGATTAAACTTTAATTATCATAATAGAAAAAACATTCTCGAAAGATATCCGAGAACAAACGAAAGAGCAATCTATAAAAAATACAGACTGCTTACAATACCAGATCCGATTTAGATTTAAATATAATAATAAACATCAACTTGTTTTAGAACTGCAAAGATACGCAAAATTTCATTCTGTAGAAAATAAGAATGAATTGTCTTTCCGGAAAAGGTATTTAAAACGGCGTAAAAATAGATTTTTCGTTTGCATGTATTCTCTATTGTTCTTTTTTTCTGATGTAAGTGATCTGAAACCTTTTTATTTTAGATTCCTATTTCCATATCAAAAAATAGGAAACATTGGGGAATGTTTTGAACGGATGAGAAGCAACGGAATTGGATTGATCGCACCTGCATTCCATTTTTGCTCGGATCGTTATACTTTCACGATAAGGATTTTATTTCCTTTTGTTTTCGAGCCACCGGCAGCGGCGAAGCTGCCCGTGATCACCCTATCGGGATATACACTCCGGATGTAACGCTACCTCCCGGGATGGCTACTCACACTCCGCTTTAGTCAAGCAATAAAACCGTAAGAACGGTTTCCGAATATTCACCGATGTTGCAATTTCGGTTCTGAGTTCCGTTTTCATTGCACCACATGGCTTTAACAACAACATTTTGCTCGGAATGAATATCCACAACGGTTTGCAATACAATCGGAACACGTTGCCCGTCCATTGCACTGTAATATACCCCTCTTGTTGCAATTGTATCGTTGACTTTGATAGCAAACCATCCTCCGTCGCCGGCCCTATCGCACCATGTATCCGGCACATTTAACGTAATCAGCAACTGATTTCCCACATTCGCTTTAAGGAGAATCGGTGCCATCTGTTCTATTTCCTGAAAGCAAACATCATTACTGTTGTTATAATAACGCCCCTTGATCTTAATAACGGAACCGAAATTCCTTTTCTTAGATGAAATAAACAATTGGCTCATCATACTTTTTTTTAAAATGTATCCTACTCTCTTATGGATTTTCGGTTCCTCCGTTTTTTTATTAATATTCTACAATGCTTTCCAATACGGCCTTACCGTCCTTAGAGACAAAGATATTTACCATTGCAAACCCATACTGAGGTTTAAGCGTGATACTCTTTGTCATGCAAAAGAAACGGTAGTTATATCCCGCTATCACTTGCATGGACACGGCCAAAGGAGTGTATTCCACACCCAACAATGTCATACAATCCTGAAAAACTTGTTTCTCATGATCCGTCAACGGATGGTATTCGCTCCAACCGCCCGGAAGGGTATCGGTTTCATTTGAATCCGCAACTCTGTACAGGAAAACATCTTCATAAACCACTTCTTCTATGTCCCGATAATAGACAAACTGAATCTCCGCCATTCCGGAGCGTAAAAACTGAAACGTGAAAGCGTGTACAGACATTCCGCCCAGCTTACTTTTTTCTTCTGCCGGTTCTATGGTTTCCTCCACCAGAGCTGCCACCCCGCTTAAACGGCCTAATGCATAACGATAACCTGTACCCGGATGAAAGGTACGTTTGATGGTGATGGTATCACCTACTTTAAATGCTTTTCTAATCATAACAATTTATATTTAAAAATAATAATTCGACAAGATGCCCTCGCTCCGGTAATAAAACCGGTTCGCCGTAATAAAACCTTTCAGGGAGAAATACCCCCTCAGAAAGGCAGGGATCTTTCATATTTTTTCTACCGCGTTGCATCTGCCCCTTGTAAAAGCGATGCTTTGTTTATTTTGTCGTTCGTTCTATTTTTCGCACACGGATCATACTCATATATAGAATCCACGGCCGCTTTATTTCTTTCGGATAGTACGCTATTGTTCAAATCTGCCGTTGTTACTTAACAAATTTCACATCGCCGCTAAAGAGCCCAACAGATACGAATCGCGTTGCACGGTTCGCCTCTACATGAAACATGTAAGCGGGTTCAATCACTCCCGGATATAACGAATGCCTTAAAACAACATTCGAAAACATCTGCTGATAAGACAAATTGGCTTGTTGGATCCTTCTGAAAGCGGCTCCCAAATCATTGTTAATTTTATGAGGAAGCGGAAAATCCTGCAACCATGGCGATTCCATTACTCTTTCTGTTATTACCTCGTTTGGGTCGACATCATACGTTAACGTCCGGTTCAAGGGCATTCCAAAAACAAATTTCATTTGATGAAGATTATCCGGCTGCACGTAGCCATCAATCTCTTTCATAATAGCTTGTACTTCGTACAAGCATGCAAGAGGTTCTTTCTTCATAGCCTGAACAAGTACCTTGTCCAATACTTCTAACATTTTCATAATACTATTTTTATTGGTTTATACTTAATAGTCTCATCCGAGAGCCTTATCTTTATTTGATGCACCACAGTACCTTTTTTTAACTTTGGCGCCCCTTTCATATTGATCGTTCTTTCTCAGAGCCCTGTTGTTTCACACCCATAAAGAGTTTGGTTTCGTTCCATGCTCCTTCGAGCCTATCGGGTACAAAATCCCGGTCTTGGCTCTTCTTATAGTGTGCCCATTGAGACTCGGACCAAATAAAGGGTTTACCGTTTATCTTGGGGGTTCCGTACAGCATCCAGAAAGAAGTCAATGCTCCGGCTTTGTCGGGCAAGAAAGACATCTTACGGATTAATTCGCGCACCGCATTAGCGGAAAATACTTTGGCATCTACCGCTCCGTCGGGAATGATTTTGGGATATTCGGTGGTACCGTATCCCAGGTCCCAACGCCCGTAAACGGACAAGGGTTCGTCATCGCCGACATACGTAATCAATGCTTTGGCAGACTCCATATCTGTTACGGACTGAATCTGATGATACAATTGAATGCGCCTCATCGGGCGGTTGTCCGTGGATTGCAAATCGTAAGCCACACTTTTGGAGACCGGATAGTTGACGCCGAGGATATGGTCGGGCGTTATCAAATGAAGATCGTAATCATCCTCCGTTACATCGATTCCCGTAGAGTCCTTCACCGTCAACGTTTCCCCGTTTGAGCGGAACAATACAAAACGCTTATAACTCATTTCCAGCAGGGCCGTTTCATTCGTCTTGGCATCGATCAGCATATACCCGTTCAAATACGTACCTGTATTGTCAACGGCAATATACGCATAAAAGTCGTCAATACTTTTGGAAAACATTTCGGCCGCCGCGGCACGCCAGCAAAGCCAGATACCCTCGATTTTCGATTGTATGTAACTGCTACGGTGAGTGGTTTCATTAAAACATATACCCTGTCCGTTGAAACCGAAATCCATATTGCTGCCGAATTGCCCGGGGCAATACGCATTTTGCGTAATAAAATCGGTACCAATTGTATAACTGACGGTAAGGGATTGGCATAAAAACCCCGCCCATGTATTATGCGTCCAATATATATCGTCGTTTGTCCGTTTCACAAAAGCCGAACAATGATCGGAGGTATAGATGCCCCGTTGCGATTCTTTGGAGGAAGAGCTCAAGGCATCGAAGAGGTCGGACTGCGCATTAATGAAATACAGATCTCCGAAACTTAACGGCGAATCGCCGCAGGAAAGATTAAAATTCAAACGGTCGGGATGTAACGTATCGAAAGTTGCGGACGTCGGTTCTTCGCGGCTTACTCCCTCGTATATGCCATACATACGGAACAGCAACCGTCGGATGGATTGAGCGATCCGGCTATCGTTTTGTTCCAACCAACCGTATAAAAAACGGTAATTCCGTTGCAGCACCTTTTCGGTTTGTTGCAATTCTTCTTTCGAAGGGTCAAATTCCTTAGGGAATCTTTTATCCGGGCTTGAAGCATCGCATAAATAGGTATTATGCCATGCGTTGTTGCGGGCGGCTTTAACAGCATCCGTCCCCTGCAATTTCCCCTGTATATATCCGGCATACAGTTCATTGGTGTATATATCCGCAGAGGGATCTTGTGCAAAAATACTGTAGTTTCGGCAATTGTCTTTCCATTCCGCGAAACCCATACAGTATGGGTTCAGCTTAACATGATCTGTTTTATGTTTCATTTTATTCATACTTTTTTAATAATGTTCATTCCGTTTATATTTCATTATCGATTTCCTTTTCCTTGTTCCGGAGGTTCGCAAACGGCTTGCGAGCCGACCGCCCGTTTTCAATTGAGATGTTCCCGTATCACATCATGTTTCAAATACATAATCCTTTTTACTGAATTTAATTGGACTTGACACCAACCGCATGTTCAGAGAAAATAGGAATATGATCAGAATACCATCGTTTAAAGAATACACTGTCATTAGAAAACCTCCCTTGAAATCTGTCTGAGTCATCCGAAGAGTGTCGAAAAACAAATTTCCCTGAATCTTGCATAGTAAGTAACAATATATCATTATTCATGGCGAATATTTTTAATTGATTTTTATCGATATATACTGTCGCAGTATAAACCGTATCATATTCTCTTACCCACCAGCTAGTATCATTAGGATGTTGCAGAGCTCTAATATGAGACGATATTGTATAACTTCCTGCATATTTTTCTCGATAATCATGGCTTCCGTTAGTTTCTGTCTTCTGACGTGAGATACAAACTATTAACAATGATATGTAAAACAATATCTTTTTCATAATCCATTTTTTATATCCGCTCCTTTGGTAAACATTC